>NZ_DOPT01000018.1:2710-34410 GCF_003512625.1 Herpetosiphon sp.
TACTGCTGATCAGCATGCTGATCGCCGCCTGTGGTGGTAGCACAACGCCTACGACCGCACCAACCGCTGACACTGCTGCTCAAGCCACCACGGCTCCAGCCGCAACCGAAGCACCAGCCGCGACCGAAGCACCAGCCGCAACCAAAACTACAGATAGCACTGGCAGCGTCCCAGCCGTCAACCCTAACTATGCCGAATTAGTCCGCGCCGAAGCTGGCGAATTCAAAGGCACTAAAGTCAGCATTTTCGGTTTGTGGGTTGAAGCTGAAGACACCGCCTTCAATCAAACCTTGGCTGCTTTCGAAGCCCGCACTGGCATCGATGTTCAGTACGAAGGCTCGAAAGATTTCGAAACTTTGATTCCTGTTCGCGCCGAAGGCGGTAACGCCCCTGACATCGCTGGTTTCTCACAACCAGGCTTGATGGCAACCTTGGCTCGCAAGAACAAGTTGGTCGATATCTCAAGCTTCATCAAACCAGAAGACTTGCAAAAAGATTACATCCAATCATGGATCGATCTTGGCTCAGTTGATAACACCCTCTACGGTGTCTTCTTCCGCGCCAGCACCAAGAGCATCGTCTGGTATCCAGTTCCAGCCTTCGAAGAAGCTGGCTACACCATTCCAGAAACCTGGGATGAATTGACCGCTTTGAGCGACAAGATGGTTGCTGATGGCAACACTCCATGGTGTATCGGCTTGGAACACGGCAACGTGACCGGTTGGGTGGCTACCGACTGGATGGAAGACATCATGTTGCGCACCGCTGGCGCTGAAACCTACGACAAGTGGGTCAGCCACGAAATCCCATTCACCGACCCAAGCGTCAAGAACGCCGCTGAAGTCATGGGTAAAATCTGGTTCAACGAAACCTACGTTGCCGGTGGCCGCGAAGGTATCTTGACCACCACCGTGGCCGATACCCAAACCCCAATGTTCAACGCCGACAAACCAGGCTGCTGGTTGCACCGCCAAGCTGGCTGGATTCCATCATTCTTCCCAGAAGGCAAGAAAGCTGGTACCGACAGCAACTTCTTCTACTTGCCACCAATTGATCCAGCTCAAGGCAAGCCTGTGTTGGGTGGTGGCGACGTGTTCGCAATGTTCAACGACCGCCCTGAAGTTCGCGCCGTGTTGCAATACTTGGCTAGCCCAGAATCAGCCAAAGGCTGGGTCGAAGCTGGTGGCTTTATCTCACCAAACAAGAGTGTAGATTTGGCTTGGTATGGTAACGACATCGACCGCCGCCAAGCTGAAATCATCAAGGAAGCTACCGTATTCCGCTTTGATGCTTCTGACTTGATGCCAGCCGAAGTTGGCGTAGGTACCTTCTGGAAAGGTATGGTCGATTACGTGAACAATACCGAAATCGACACCGTGTTGCAAACCATCGAAGAAAGCTGGCCACAAAACTAATCAGCCTTCCTCGATGACGATGTGATGCATCGAAACTCTGCGCGAGGTAGGTAGCTTATGCCTACCTCGCGTTGTATCATTAGTAGAACATAGAACATAGAGCATAGGAGGAAAAGTCAGAAGTCAAAAGTCAAAGGTCAAAAGGCGAAGCGGGGTCAGGATAAAGATGAGGGATGAAATTAAATCATTCGTGTAATCTGTGTAATCTGTGGCTAAAAACCTAGAGCCAAAAGCCTATCGCCCATAGCCAAACATAACATAGCACAGAGAACAGCGGAATCGACCAGATTCATTTGTTCTCTGGACTCTGTTCTCGGTAATCGCACAGTGCCTTGGTAGCACTGTTCCTCAGCAAGGAGTTGTGGCATGTCATCACAACCACAAACTAGCACAAACACTGAGCCACGCTCACGTAACAACGTCGGGCTGGCCCAGATGCTGCTTGTCCCTCTCGCGTTATTAATCTCAATCTTGGTCGGGCGTTGGAGCCTTGGCGTTATGAAAGATGCCGAAGCGCCACGGTTGTTGGTGGTTGGGGTGGCCTTGCTCGTCGGGGTCTTTGGGATCTGGATTGCCTACTGGCTCTGTAACGAGTTGCTCAATCTGATTCCTTCTGAGACGCTGCGCGAGAAGATTCGCCCAATAATTTTTGTTGGCCCAGCCTTGGCCTTGCTGATTATCTACTTGGTTTATCCAACCGTGATGACGGCCTACTATAGTGTGCTCGACAAAAATAGCGAGGCCTTTGTTGGCCTTGATAACTACACATTTGCCTTCAAAAATCGCACCATCCAAATCGCACTGCGCAATAATCTCTACTGGATTGTTGGCGTAACCACATTTAGCGTGGTTGGTGGCTTGATTATGGCGGTGCTGTTCGATAAAGTGCGCTATGAATCAGTTGCCAAATCGATGATCTTCTTGCCAATGATTATTTCGTTCGTTGGCGCAGGTGTGATTTGGCGCTTTATGTATGCCAGTAACCCGCCCGGTGTGGGCTTATTGAATGCTTTTATCGGCAATTTCGACTATAAACCAGTTGCATGGCTGATCAATAAGAGCGTTAATAATATTTCGTTGATCGTGATTATGATTTGGCTACAAACTGGCTTTTGTCTGGTGATTCTCTCAGCAGCACTCAAGGCGATTCCTGCCGATATCATCGATGCAGCCCGGGTAGACGGCGCAGGCGAACTCGACATCTTCTGGCGAATTATCATTCCTTCGCTCAAAACCACAATTTTGACGGTGGTGACGACGGTCGTGATCGCGGTGTTGAAGGTATTCGACATTGTGTTTGTGATGACCAACGGCAACTACGAAACCGAAGTGATCGCCAACCGCATGTTTACCGAGTTCTTCCGCAACCAAAACTATGGCCTAAGTAGTGCCTTAACCATGATTTTGGTGATCGCCGTGCTGCCAGTGATGATTATTAATGTGCGGAACGCCCGCCGTCAGCGAGGGTAATCATGCGTATCCAACGTTTTTTCTCACGTTCATTTGTTCACTTCGCAGTTATTACGATTGCCTTTCTCTGGACACTACCAACCGTCGGCGTGTTAGTTAGCTCGTTCCGCCCTGAAAACGATGTTAAAACTTCAGGCTGGTGGAATGCGCTCAAACATCCATTCGAGGAATCGGTCTGGACGTTCAAGAATTATTCGGATGTGATCAACGCTAACGGCATTGGCGAAGCCTTTGTCAATACTTTAGTCGTAACTATTCCGGCCACGATTTTGCCAATTACGGTGGCTGCTTTTGCCGCCTATGCCTTCGCTTGGATGAAATTTCCAGGCCGCGATTGGCTGTTTGCCATGGTGATTGGCTTGATGGTTGTGCCCTTGCAAGTGGCTTTGATCCCAATTTTGCGTTTGTATACGCAAACTGGCATTGCCGGAACCTTCCTTGGGTTATGGCTGGCGCATACTGGTTTTGGCTTGCCGCTAGCAATTTATCTGCTCTACAACTATATTTCGCAGCTCCCCGCCGATTTAATTGAATCGGCCAAAATCGACGGTGCTTCCGATTTCACTGCCTTTATGAAGATTGTGCTGCCCCTTTCGACACCCGCGATTGCCTCATTTGCGATCTTCCAGTTCCTCTGGATTTGGAATGACCTGCTGGTTTCGTTGGTATTCTTGGGCACAAATAAAGTTCTGACTGTCAAACTTTCTGAATTAACTGGCTCGCTCGGCAATAAATGGCACTTGCTAACTGCTGGCGCGTTTGTCTCGATGGTCGTGCCGTTGGCAGTGTTCTTTGCATTGCAGCGCTATTTCGTGCGTGGGTTGCTAGCCGGATCAGTCAAGGGATAACAAATTATGCAATTATTACCAAAACCAAAAAACCTTCAGCGTGCTGAGGGAAGCTATGCTTTACCCAAAATCTGGCAGATTAGCCTACCTAGTGGGCTTGATCAGCGGGTTACGGCCAGTTTGGCGGCACTGGGCGAATATCAAATGGTTGAGCAAGCTGCCAATTTGCTGCTAACGCTTGATTCAAGCATCGTTCATGCCGATGGCTATCGTTTGCAGATTGCTGCTGATGGCGTGCAGATTGTGGCGCAAACTGCGGCAGGCTTGTTTTATGGCCTGCAAACGCTGCGCCAAATTCAACAACAATCAGCTGAGCAATTGCCGTATCTATTAATTGATGATGCCCCTGATTTTGTGGTGCGTGGCTTTATGCTCGATATTAGCCGCGATAAAGTGCCAACCATGGCCACGCTCTATGCGCTAATCGACGAATTAGCTAGCTGGAAAATTAACCAAATTCAGCTGTATATTGAGCATACGTTTGCTTACCAAAACCACCCCACAGTATGGGCTGATGCTTCGCCGTTGACTGCCGAGGAAGTACGGGCGCTCGATGATTTCTGTCTTGAACGCTTTATCGAATTAGTGCCCAACCAAAATTGTTTTGGCCATATGCGACGTTGGCTGACCAAACCAGCCTATCGCGATTTGGCCGAATGCCCCGATGGCTGCGACACTGGCGACCCCGATTGGGGCTATTTTGAAGAACCCTTCACCTTAGCTCCCGAACACCCAGGCAGCATCGAATTAGTGCGTAGCATGCTCGACGAACTATTGCCCAACTTCCGCACTCGCACACTCAACGTTGGCTGCGACGAAACGGTCGAATTGGGCTTGGGGGCAAGTGCAGCAGCAGTTGCTGAGCGCGGCAAAGGTCGGGTTTATCTCGAATTTTTGCAAAAGCTCTACCACGAAGCCCATTCACGCGGCTATGTGATGCAATTCTGGAGCGATATTATTTTGCATTATCCAGAATTGGTCAGCGAATTGCCCCGCGATGCCGAGGTGTTGATTTGGGGCTACGAGTCGCATCATCCCTTTGAAGAACAAGCCGCCACCATTGCCAAAGCGGGCTTGCCCTTCTACGTTTGCCCAGGCACGTCAAGCTGGAACACCGTCGCAGGCCGCACCACCAACGCCTTGGAAAATATCGCGAGCGCCGCCAAACATGGCTTGAACCATGGTGCAAAAGGCTTTTTGATGACCGATTGGGGCGATAACGGCCACTGGCAACCACTCGTGACCAGCTATCTTGGCTTGGCAATCGGCGCTGCTCGGGCTTGGAATGCGCTCGCTGAGCTTGATGTGGTTGCCTTGCTCGATACGGTGGTTTTTGCCGATAGCAACAAGGTTTTGGGCAATTTGGTCTATCAATTGGGCGATGTCTATCGCGCTGTACCACCGTTATTGCACAATACCTCGTCGTTATTCCGCATTTTGCAGGCCAACCCAGCCGCAATTGCCGAATTAAACCTTGATCGCAAAAATTTGCATAATGCCGATGAGATTTTGCTGCAACTGCGCAACGACTTGCAAACCATCAAACCCCAACGCGCTGATGGCGAGCTTTGCCAAGTTGAATTAGCTTGGGCGATCGATTTATTGCGCCATGCGGTGCAACGCGGTTTGTGGGTGCTTGATCAACAGCCAAGCGAAACCGCTAGCAAATTGCAACCAGAAATCGATGCCTTGATCGAACGCTTCCAACAAGTTTGGCTGAGCCGCAATCGCCCCGGTGGCTTGCAAGATAGCCTTAAACATTTTGCAAGCTTGCGCGATAGCTATGGCGAGGTGCGTTATGCCTGATCTCTTGGTCAAATTGTATGAACTGCCAACTATCCCCAGCATTGCGGGCGTGACGATTCGTCGCGCCCTTGCCCCTGAACGCCATGTGGTGCTGGATTGGGTGGCTCGCTTTTTCTATCCCGCGTGGCGCAGTGAGTGTGCAGTGGCCTTCAGTCAGTCACCAATTAGCTGTATTATTGCCGTTGAAGAGCAAAAACTCTTGGGCTTTGCCTGCTACGACACCACTACCCGCAATTTCTTTGGCCCAACCGGAGTTGACCCCGATTGTCGTGGGCGCGGAGTTGGCACGGCCTTGCTGGTTGCGGCCTTGGATGCGATGAAACAACTTGGTTATGGCTATGCAATTGTCGGCGATGCTGGCCCCGTTGAGTTTTATCAACGCACAGTTGGCGCAATTGTCATCCCCGATTCGACTCCTGGGGTGTATCGTGGGATGTTGCAAGGGGACGCATGAGCAGCCTACGTTTTGAAAATGCCACGATCTATACGCCAGAGCTAAGTGCTGCGCGTAGTTTGGCGATTGCCAATGGTCATGTGGCTGAGGCTGCTCCTACAGCGCCCTGCTACGATCTGACTGATCTGATTGTTGTGCCAGGTTTGATCGATTTGCAACTGAATGGGGCATTTGGCCACGATTTCACCAGCGATCCTCATACGATTGGTGCGGTTGCTGCTGGCTTACCGCAATATGGCGTGACAGCATTTTTGCCAACGATCATTACTTCACCGCTGAGTCAAGTTGCGGCGGCTCAACAGGTGGTGCAACAGGGCAATTTTACTGGTTCGCGGGTATTGGGGTTGCATCTCGAAGGGCCGTTTCTCAACCCAGCCAAGCGTGGTGCGCATAATCCCAGCCATTTGCAAAACCCCAGTTTAGCGGCGATTGAAACTTGGTCGCCAGCCAATGGCGTGCGTTTGGTAACTTTGGCTCCTGAACTTGATGCTGCCGACGAACTCATTCGAGCATTGGTTGAGCGGGGAGTGGTGGTCAGTGCTGGCCATTCCGAGGCCACATTTGAAGAAGCTGAGGCTGGTTTCAATCAAGGCATTCGCGCGGTAACCCATTTGTTCAACGCCATGCCAGCCTTGCACCATCGCGAACCAGGTTTAGCCGGAGCCGCCTTGAGCGATCAACGGATCACCATGGGCTTGATTCCCGATGGCGTACACGTTCATGCAGGCTTGGTGCGCCATATTTGGCACAGTGCCAGTCAACGGATTGCAATTGTCAGCGATGCCCAAGCTGCGCTCGGCATGCCCGACGGCGAATATCTGCTTGGCGATACAACCCTGACCGTAGCCAACGGTGAGGCTCGGCGCAGCGATGGCCGTTTGGCGGGCAGCGTGTTGGCGATGGATCAAGCTTTACGCAACATTCATGCGTGGACGAACAGCCCGCTTGAGCAGATTCTGCCAGCCTTTACCACGATTCCGGCCAATTTGTTGGGCTTAGCTCACTATGGCCGGATTGCAATCAATAACCCTGCTGATTTAGTCATTTTTGATCAGCAGCACTATCAGGTTGTCGCCACACTTGTGGGCGGCAACATCGTCTATGGTTCTACAACCTTGGAGCAACGTCAATGCTAACCCAAAGCCATCTTTATCGCGAAATTTATGAGCAACCCCAATCGTTGGCACGGCTGCTTGAGGCCGAAAAAGCGACGGTTGCCAAATTGGCGGCGGCCATTCGCGAACGAAATATTAGCCAAATTGTGATTGCCGCGCGTGGCACCAGCGATAATGCTGCTCGCTACGCCCAATATTTGCTTGGCTCACTCAACGGCATCTTAGTCACCTTGGCTACACCCAGCCTGTTCTCAATCTATCAACGCCCGCCGGTTTTGGGCAATGTTTGTGTCCTGGGCATCAGCCAAAGTGGCAAAAGCCCCGACATCGTGGCCGTGCTGACCGAAGCTCGCAAGCAAGGCGCACTCACCGCCGCAATCACCAACAAAACCGATTCGCCCTTAGCGCAAGCTGGCGATTTTGTGATCGATTTACACGCTGGCGAGGAATTGGCGGTTGCCGCAACCAAAAGCTATACCGCTCAACTCGCGGCGATTGCGCTGCTCAGCACTGCCTTGGCCGATGATTCGGCCATGAACCAAGCCTTAGAGCGTTTGCCCCGCGTTGTTGGCGACACCCTGAGCAACTTGCCAGATATGGCGAATGTGGTGCAGCGCTATCGTTACATGCAGCAATGCGTGGTGATTGGCCGTGGCTACAATTATTCAACTGCCTTTGAATTGGCGCTCAAGCTCAAAGAATTAACCTATACGATTGTGCAGCCCTACAGCAGCGCCGACTTTTTGCATGGCCCCGTGGCAGTGCTCGAACCTGGTTTTCCGGTGATTGTGATTGCACCAAGTGGTCAGATGTTGCCTGAAATGCAAAGTTTCATCCAAACTATTCGCGAGCGTGGCGCAGAAATTCTGGCGATCAGCGATGACCACGATACCTTGCGCTTGAGCCGCACATCCTTGCGCACACCAGCTGGTTTGCCTGAATGGCTCTCGCCAATTATCAACATTGTGCCTGGCCAACTGCTGGCCTTGCATTTAGCCCACACCCGCGATTTTGATGTTGATCAGCCACGTGGTTTGCGCAAAGTTACCGAAACCCGCTAATTGTTCAATTACTCTCCATCCACGAAGCCTTGCCTTTGGGCAGGGCTTTCAGTTTGTAGCCAAAAAAGGCGAATCTATGCTACAGTAGGATAATTAAGCACAGATTCTTTTCATTGTGAGATTGTTATGTTGAAAAATAGAGCAGCTTATAACGCATTTTTATCCCAAAAAGGGATATTACTATCTGAATTAGGCACGCAAGAATATGCCTTAGACCAGCAAGACGCGATGAATGCGATTGTTATCATCGAAGATTTAGCAATTCCTATTCTCGGTGGAGATGTTTATCTGCAAAGTTTAGAAGGTATTGAAATAAGCTATGAAAATTGGTCTATAAATCGCCAACCTGGTGAATCATTAGATAATTATGTACGTAGAAGTTGCGCCTATACCCGTAATTATATTGCTCGGTTCCCGGTTCAAGCTGAGAAATTACCGTTATTTGTGCTGGTGCTTGCCAGTGACCTTCAAATGCTACTTCCATAAAATGCTCAAATGGATGCGTGAATCACCTCAATAGTTCCAATTCGTGGCTAAAAAACTCCTAAAAAAACAAACTTTAGAGCATTGGGCAATAAGCTAAGAGAAATAGGCAAGCGATTGCAGCCTCAAGATCTATACTGTTGTAGCACAAATTTCAACTGCAAGGAGTTTGCAATGCAACAACGAACGCTTGGCACGACTGGCTTGGTTGTCTCGGAAATTGGCTTGGGCTGTATGGGCATGAGCCAAAGCTATGGCCCTGGCGGCGATAAACAATCAGCAATTAACTTAATCCATACAGCGGTTGAACGCGGCGTAACCTTCTTCGATACCGCCGAAGTCTATGGCCCCTATATCAACGAGGAATTGGTTGGCGAGGCGCTTGAGCCATTTCGCAACCACGTCGTGATTGCTACCAAGTTTGGTTTTAACTTACACCCCGATGGCAAACCAGGCTGGTCGGGAGTCAACAGCCATCCTGATCAGATTAAACGGGTGGCGGAAGCATCGCTCAAACGCCTACGGATCGAAGCGATCGATTTGTTCTATCAACATCGCGTCGATCCGAATGTGCCAATTGAAGAAGTTGCGGGTGCAGTCAAGGATCTCATTCAGCAAGGCAAAGTTAAGCATTTTGGGCTTTCTGAGGCAGGCGCACAAACGATTCGCCGTGCCCACGCGGTTCAGCCTGTCGCCGCCTTGCAAAGCGAATATTCCTTGTGGACCCGCGAACCAGAAGCTGAAATTATGCCGACGCTGGCAGAATTGGGGATTGGCTTTGTGCCATTCAGCCCACTAGGCAAGGGCTTTTTGACTGGTAAAATCGACCAAAGCACCGTCTTTGCCCAAGGCGATATTCGTAATCGAATTCCACGATTTTCGCCTGAAGCCCTGCAAGCCAACCAAGCCTTGATCGATTTGCTCGAAGCGATTGCCGCGCAAAAACAGGCCACTACTGCGCAAATTGCCTTGGCATGGTTACTAGCGCAAAAACCATGGATCGTGCCGATTCCAGGCACGCGCCGCGTAGAACGCTTGGAAGAAAATCTGGGCGCGGCAGCAATTCGCCTAAACGAGGCTGATTTACAAGCAATCGAGCAAGCCGCCGCTTCAGTGAACATCCAAGGCGCACGCTACCCCGAAGATTTAGAAAAAATGACTGGTTTGTAGGAAATATACTGAGGCGTTGGACGTTACCAGCGCCTCTTTTTACTTATCAGGCGGGTTTGGCCCAGGAATTGGCTCAGGCTCAATTACTGGTTCAAGCCCAGTTAATTCGCTGCCCAAACGCCCCAATAACACCTTGAATTGGTCGGGATTATCAGGATGCCACTCGAAGCGAGCGCGTTCAAACCACTGGGTAACCACTTGGTCGCCATCAGCATTAATTTCATATTGAGCGCTGGTTAGCGGCAACCCAAACAATTGTAATGAACGCCCATAGCTATCCAAGCCGGCGGTGGTTGTGCCATGGCTCTCCCAATATTGCTTAAACCCCATCCCCAGATCTTGATTACAAACATTATGTCCAGTTTCACCAAACCACAAACAATCGGCGGCTGGACGGCGGGCAGCGGGTTCCAATTCGCGGTTGAGTTGGGCGAGGCGCTCTTTGCCCAACAAGCCAATTTGAATTTCGTAGGGCGTGCCCGTCAAATTGCTATGATGCTCCAACCGTTGGCGTTCAGTCCATTGAATGCTGAGGGTTGGGCCATGATCGGGAGCTTGGTAGCGTTCTTTGGCCGTAATTGGGTAGCCAAAAACTGGCAGACCACCGTTATCACGCCAATAATCGTCAAATGGCGCTTCGACGCAATGGGCCTTGAGTTCGGGGAAACAATAGCTGCTCGCGGCAGTACTAGCGCGAATTGGCACGATTAACAACATTGCCAGCATCAAACATTTCAATTGCTTCATCGCAAAAACTCCTTGCTTTAGATTGCGAGTATAGCATAAGCCTCAACCCCAGCTTTGGTAGAAAATGTCAAGTTCTATACGAATTTAGAGCCTATACTTCGGGCTAGGGTTGCTAGATAAACTTAATTTTAGTGAATAATTACTAAATTTTTTAAGTTTATTCTTTAGATACTTTCACTATAATCTAGCTATGTTCAATGATGATCAGGAGGCTTGGAATGCGACGTTTGGTTCAACTTTCGCTGCTGATGGTGTTGGGTGTCGCATGGCTCGGTTCGACGCGGGCACATACCGCAATTCCGAATGGCACATCGATTGTATTTGATGAAGCCTTGGCTACTGGTTGGCAAAATTGGTCGTGGAGCACAGCGGCAGCGTTTGATAGCACTGCCCAAGCGCATACCGGCACGAAATCGACGGCAATAACCTTTGAGGCGTGGGGCGGTTTTTCGCTACACTCACCTGGGCTGATTCCCGCCGAAGCCTTGACTGGAATTAGTTTTTGGGTCTATGGCGGTACTGGTGGCGCACAGTTTAATGCTGGGGTCACGACCTCTGATAGCGGTAATATCGTTGCTGCTGTGCCAGTTAACGCTCCCGCTGGCCAATGGACGCAGGTTCAATTGACAATGGCCCAGTTGGGCAATCCCAGTGCAGTTTCACGGATTAACTTGCAAGAATCCACAGGTACGGCTCAAGCAACCTTCTACATCGACGATCTTATCCTCAATATTGTCGATTTTGCCCCACCAGGCACAGTTAATGTAACGATCGATACCGATCAAACCGTGCTTGACTTTAGTGCCCGCAATGCACTTGGCACCAATTATGGTATGTGGGGGGTTGAAGCTGCGGCCAATTCAACTTTCTTGGCCCGCAGTGGCGCGTTGGGTAATATGACAATTCGTTTGCCAGGTGGCTCGATGAGCCAAGACCATGGGGCAATCAACTGCGAATTGGGCACGGGCAACACAATTGCCAACGCATGGCCATGTAATTATGAATGGGCCATGACCCCAACCGATTTTATTGAATTTCTGAGCGCAACCGATCGCGATGCGATCTGGACGATCAATACCAACGTGACTTCGGGCGAAGCTGCCGCGTTGGTTGCCTTCTTCAATGGCGATGTCAATGATCAACGGGCACTTGGCACCGATCACAAAGGTGTGAATTGGCAGACAGTTGGCCATTGGGCGCAACTGCGGGCCAGCCATGGCAATGCCGCACCAGTTGGCATCAAATATTGGGATTTTGGCAACGAAACCTATGGATCATGTGTCCAAGGCTGGGAAGTTGGCTGGACCTGTGATGGTGCTGAATATATCAACGGCTTGCCAGCACCCAATCGCCACGAAGGCTATCTCGAAGTTCGTGCAGCAATGAAAGCGGTTGACCCAACGATTATGGTCGGTGTAACTGGCTTAGCCAACCCAACCGAATTCAACAACTGGACCACCAAAGTGCTGACCGAGGGCGGCGATGTGATCGACTACCTCGCAATTCACCCCTACTCCTTTGTTGATGTGCCAAACAATGATGCGCTTGGCCGTTATTTGATGCTTTCACGCCCGCAAAAACAATGGCCTGAAGTTTTTGCTAGCACTCGTCAAGCGATCGCCGATTTTGCTGATGGTCGCAATATTCCGATTATGATTGGCGAATACAATTTGAGCGCTGGCTGGCCATATGATCCGCAAGCGATGATGACCAAAGCGCTGAATATGTTGTTTATTGCTGATACAACCGGCCAAATTATTCAAGGCGATGTGTTGGCTGCCAACCATTGGCTGTTGAATGGCAATGTGCAAAGCAATGGCACCGATTATGGTTTGATTGGCGATGTGCCAACCTACACTCGTAGCCCGCAGTATTATGCCTTCCATCTCTGGCAATTTTTCGGCAATCGCCTACTTGAATATACCAGCGATGCCGATGCCGAAACCCAAATTAGCATGTATGCTGGCAGCGATGGCCATACGATCTCGCTGATGGCAATCAACAAAACAGGCCAAGCGACCACCACCAATGTCCAACTTCGCGCTGGTGGTGTGGTCATTCCGGCAATTTCTGGCTCGATTGATGTGGCCCAAGCTGTTAGCCTCGATGCAACCACAATCACGTATAATGGGCAAACCAATGTGAACGATGATTTTAGTAATGCACAAACGGTTGAATTGACCGAAGTCGGCGAAACCACCACGGTCACGCTGCCCGCTTACTCAATCACGCTCTTACGGTTTGCAACCGATGACGGCATCCATACGCTGTATAATCCGTTGGTGCTGCTCAACAAATAGAACGGATAGATTGTGTTCAACCCGCTAGCCGAGCTGTCGGCGCTTGATCAAAGGGTACTGTGCGATTTAGCCGCACAGTACCCCATTAAGTTAACTCTTGAAACTAATGATGCTGGAATGCCACTTTGGCAACTGCTGATGGCCCGCCTCGACCTCTCGCCAACCTTGGCCCAAACCCTGATGGTACGCGGCGCGATTTGGATCAACAGCGTGCGGGTTACTGATCCGTTGGCTGAGGCTCCGCCAGAAGGCGAATTGGTGGTGCATACACCGCCCGCTGGTTTATATGCCAACCCCGTGGTCACTCCTGCCGACATCTTATTTGAAGATGAATGGATTTTGGTGCTCAATAAGCCAGCCGCTTGGTATAGCGTGGCCACGCCGTGGGATACCTTTGGGCATCTCGAAGGCGCGTTGCAACGCTTTTTTCTTGAGCGCGATGGCGAAGCTGTGCCGTTTCACCTGGTCCATCGACTGGATCATGGTACCTCAGGCGCGTTGATCGTCTCCAAAAATCCTAGCCTCAATAGTCGTTTTCAGCGCATGTTCAACGAGGGTCGGGTGCAGAAAACCTACTTGGCGCTATGCAGTGGCCTACCCGATTGGACGAAATTAGAAGTTGTGACAGGCCATTCACGCGGCGAGTTTGGGCTGTGGTCGGTTTACCCCGCAGCAATGATCGATCAATTGTATGGGCCTAAGGATCGGCGGGTGCGGCGGGCGCATACCAGTTTTACAGTGCAGGCAGTTGGCAACGCAGCGGCTTTACTGGCGGCTCGCTTGCACACTGGCCGCACCCATCAAATTCGTTTGCATGCGAAACATATTGGACATCCCTTGGTGGGCGATCAACGCTATGGTGGCGTAACTCAGTTTGGCAATTTGAGCATTCCTGATCAATTATTACACGCTGCTTGGCTGCAATTTCCGCATCCGCGCTATGGCTCGATGCTTGAGTTAATCGCGCCAGTGCCAAGTCTATGGCACGTGGTTGGAGCAGCAGTCGGAATTGATCTGCAAACGGGATTGCTCGAAGAAGGACATTCAGCGCCATGACCTTGTTGATGTTATGCGGGTTTGCCTTGTTGGCGGGGTTTATTGATGCGGTGGCTGGTGGTGGTGGCTTAATTCAACTGCCACCCTTGTTGATTACCCAAAAAGATATTGCTCCAGCCTTTATCCTGGGAACCAATAAATTTGCCGCAGTCACGGGCACGGCCACGGCAGCGGTCAGTTACAATCGGCGGGTCAAAGTCAATTGGCAAATTGTCGTGCCAGGTATGTTTAGTGCGGCAATTTGTTCGTGGCTGGGGGCGCGAGCTGTCAGCTTGATTCGGCCAGAGCTTTTTCGGCCAATCATGTTGGTGTTGATTATCGCCATGGCAATCTATACCTTTAAACGCAAAGATTTTGGTAGCGCTGCCCGCGAAACCAAAGCCTCAACCAAACCAATTCCTTATGTTTTGTTTTTTTGTGGCTTGATTGGTTTTTATGATGGAATTTTCGGGCCTGGCACTGGCAGTTTATTGATGTTTGCTTTTGTGGGCATTTTAGGCTTCGATTTTTTGCAAGCCTCAGCCACCACCAAAATTATTAATGTAACCACCAACGTCGCAGCTTTGGTGCAATTTCTGGGTGCAGGCCAAATTATCTGGCATTTGGCTGTACCGATGGCGGTTTGCAATATTGTGGGCGGCATCATCGGCTCGCGTATGGCCATGGCCAAAGGCAGTCAGTTTGTGCGCGTGATCTTTTTGGTGGTCGTAGTTGGGGTGATTTTGCGCTATAGCTACGATATCATTCAAGAATTTATGTAAAGTATAGAACGGGCTATGGGCTATTTGTAATAGTTTATGAGGTTGGCAACCGCAATTGTTCCCTCACCCCCAACCCCTCTCCCACGGCGGCGGGCAAGGGGAGCAATCATGGGGTAAAAGCATGGAATTGATTGTCACTCCAATGAACATTACTTTTGCCTTTAGCCTTTATCTGTTCATCCCTCATCCCTCATACTTCATCCTTTAATCTAGCCTTTCTTGGAAAGCCGTGTTTAATCGGTTATACTGCGAGTGTTCTTTTTCTTGGATTGTTTGTTGATCGAGTGAATTGTTATGTTTCGTCATCTTTTTCGCGGGGTTCTGGCAATTGGGATTTTGGTCTGGATCGTGTTTCTCTGGCAGTTTATTGATTTACGGATCAAGCACAGTCGCGCCGCCGATGCCGCCGCCCAAGCTCTCTTGCCCCGAGCAACCTCAACCGCCTTGCCCGTTCCTACCTTTGTTGCGCCAACCTTGCAGCCGCTGCCCAACACGGTTGCCGATGGTCAAGGCGGCTCAGAGCTACCTGCTAGCGCCAATGATGTGCGCGGGGTACACCCCAAAACAGGCCGCTACGTCGCTGCTTGGCTGCCAACCTCGTTTGATGCCGAGGCGGCCCGTGCAACCTTTGAAGCCAACAAAGATATTCTCGATGAGGTCAGCCCGTTTTGGTATGGCGTGCGACCTGATGGCACGTTAATCGCCGACGTTGGCTCACGCGATGCCGAATTGGTGCAAATTGCCAAAGAAAATAATGTGCTGATTATTCCAACTGTGCATAATATTGAAGATTTGGAAGCAGCTTCGGTGGTGTTGGCAACGCCCGAAAGCCGCACAAACCATATTAATATTATTATGGATGAGGTTCGGACCTACGGCTACGATGGCATCGACATCGATTATGAATCGCTTGCGCTTGATTATGAAGATGAATTTACCGCCTTTATGACCGAATTGGGTGCTGCGTTGCATGCTGAAGATAAATTATTAACCGTTGCAGTGCATGCCCACACTGGTCGCCCCGATTACCAAAATTATGCCGATTTGGGCAAAGTGGTTGATCGGCTGCGGATTATGACCTACGATTATAGCTGGCGTGGCTCGGAGCCAGGCCCAATTGCTCCGATGTTTTGGGTCAAAGCGGTGGCCGAATATGCCAAAACCCAAGTTGACCCCAGCAAAATTCAAATTGGCATTTCGTTTTATGCCTACGATTGGCCAGGTAATGGCGGCTTTGGGGTTGCTCGCACCTATACTGAAGTTGAAGAAATTAAAGCCACCTATCAGCCCCAAATTCGCTTAGTTGAGGAAGATGGCGGCCAGCAAATTCAGGAATCAACTTTTAACTATGCTGGACGCACGGTTTGGTTCTCCAATTATCGTTCGCTAACCGCCAAAATGGAGATGGTGCGCGAAAACGATTTAGCAGGCATTGCAATTTGGCGCTTGGGCAGCGAAGATCCCCAAAACTGGACCTATATTCGCGAATCGTTGAAACAAGATCCCTTGATCGTCCAACGCTCAATCAATCGCTATCTTCCTGGCCATTAATCAGAAAGGCAAAAGTCAAAAGGCAAAGGGCAAAATCGATGCTCGCTATAGCTTGTTTATTTTGACTTCTGCCTTTTGCCCTTTGAGTTATACATATGGAACAAGGCATTACAACCTATAGTGTTGAGGCGCAGCGCTTATATGAGCGTGGCTTGGCGGCGGCCCGTGGCGGTCAACGGCGGATTGCGGCAGGCTTATTGACCAAGGCGGTTCAACTTGATCCACGCCACGAACAAGCATGGCTTTGGCTTAGTGGGGTGCTCGACGAGCCACGTGATGTCGAATTTTGTTTGCAATCGGCGCTCAAAATCAACCCGCAGAACCAACAAGCCCGCAAAGGTTTAGCCTGGATTCAGCAGCAGCAAACTAAGCCTGCAAGCATTACCACGCCTAAACCGCCTAGTGGCTTGCAACAAATTAGCATCCCTACCGTCGAGGAGCGGGCCGCCGAAATCGCCCCACCTGCCGAAAAAGCTTGGTGGCAAGAATGGCGCGATTCTGAGCGCAGCGGTAAAGTTGTACGGGTGGTTTCGTTAGTTGCACTGATGTTGGCAATTAGCTTTACCGCAGTGATGCTTTCGGTTGCCAAAGCTCAGCCCTTGCCCCAAATTCCCGCAGGCCTCGATATAGCCATCAATGATCAGTCCGATCAACAGGCGGTCGTCGCGGCCTCGGAAATGAATCAGGTTGAATTACTGCGCTACCTGAGCCAAGTTGGTGAAATTCGCCAACGCCTTGACCAAGCAGTCACAACCTATCGCGCAACTAGCGAGACCTCAACCGTCGCAACTGAGCAAATTGAGGCCGCCAAAATCTATCGCGATGTAGTGCGTCAAGCCTACACCGATTTGGAGCGGGTCAAAGCTCCTGATATTTTGGCCGAAATTCATAACGAATATAAACAAGGCCTGCAATTAGAACAAGCTGCCTTCGATGATATTTTGGAATATTATACTAACTACAATGTGGCGATTGCCAACCGTGCTGCCTTGCGGTTGCAAGAGGCCGATGGCCATTTTCAACGGGCAATTGGTGGGCTAGAAGCCTATAATCAAGAGCTAAGCAACCCGCAACGCGGCGATAGTTTTGGAGAACGCTAATGTTACTAGCGGTTGATTTGGGCATTCGCACTGGTTTTGCGTGCTACAACCGCGCAGGCCAACTGCTTTGGTATCGTTCGCACAATTATGGTTCGTTGCCGCGCTTACGCCGTGGCAGTAGCGGCCAATTGAATGAAGTGAGCGATTTGAGCGTGTTGGTGCTTGAGGGCGGCGGCCCGATTGCCGATGTTTGGGAGCGCGAAGCTACCCGCCGCGACCTACAGCTAATCCGTACAAGTGCTGAGGTTTGGCGGGCGAGTTTGTTATATGCTCGTGAGCAACGCACCGGAGAGCAAGCCAAAGCCGTGGCCGATGAATTAGCCCGCCGCGTGATCGAATGGTCGGATGCCCCACGCCCTACCTCGTTGCGTCACGATGCAGCTGAAGCGATTCTTTTGGGCTTATGGGCGGTGGTCGAACTTGGCTGGCTGGCGGCAATTCCTCCTGAAGTGCGCCGACGCTAATTTTTTTGCCAAGGAGTCGCCAACGTTGAGCGAACAGATTGATCCTGAACTGGAAGAGCTTGAGACCGAACCCGCCCCGCGTAAAACCAATGCCGTCGAGGATGAAGCCTTCGATTACTCCGTCAGTAAAGCTGGCAAAGTCTTTATTAGTTGGTATGGCAAGCAAGTGCTGATTTTGAGTGGAGCCAAAGCCCAACACTTTCTCGCCAACATCGCCAACCTTGATGGTGAAGCTGCCCAACTGGTGATGGCTAAAATCACTGGTAATTTTAAACGAGGCAACGAACGGCTCGCCAAACAAAAACGCCACTAATTTGTTAGCTAATTGCAATCATCCCTGCTTGGAATCATTAGCCATAGCAGGGATACTTGAATCAATCGAAATGCCCCAAGGATTGTTGTGTGTTGAGGTGCATTATGCTGTTTGGAACAATCGCTGAATATTTGGTTGCGTTGGGCATGCCAAGCTCGGCTCGCACCTATTTAATCATCACCACAATCTTAGTGCTTAGTTTAATTTGGATCGAAACCTCACACTGGGCACATCGCACCATGACAATGATGGAATTGGCTGGGGCGGCCTTGCTGCTGATTAAGATTTTTGCGGTCAGCACAACCATGCTCACCCTCGCGCTGCTGCCGTTTCCTCAACTACGCACGGTAATTGCCAGCTCATTAGCAATTATGGGCTTGCTGACGCTCTATCGCGAGCTACGACGACGCTTACGCGCAGGCGATCGTTCACCCTCAAGCTATACTGGCGGCGTGCTAGTCGTCATCCAATTTTTATGTATGGTCTTGCTGACCGTCAGCGGAATTGCCATCATATTAGAATTATTGCTGGTTCCAGCGCGAATTCTCGATAGCGACACTCGTTTTATCGATGCGATTAAAAATTGGGTTGAATTGCTAGCAACCCTGTGTGTGCTGCTCACCATGTACTATTTGGGATTCTACCTTGCGCGACGTTTGCTCAAAAGTGGCAGCTTCTCGTGGATCGATCCGCCGAACTGGCGCACATTGTTGCCTCATTTGAAATATAGCTTGATGCCACGTTGGGGGATTCCACCATTGGCCGAAAGCGATTTGGCTGATACGGTGCGTATGGCCTATATCGAGCATATTGTGGGTAGCAAAGCGCCGCGTGATGTGGCCAAAGCTGCCAAAATTGAGCCAGTCGCCCACCCGCAACGCGGCTTTACCTTCGCGGTGATTGGCGATCCTGGTGAGGGCGACGAATCGCAGATTGCCCCGCCAATTGTGCCCGAGCAGAGCGCGTTGGCTCAACAAGGCCCAGCCAATCCAGCGTATCCCACTTTTACCATCCTTAGCTCGGATATTGTCTATCCAGCTGGTGAGTTGATGGATTATGAACGCACGCTGTATCGGCCTTATGCGAGCGATAGTTCAACCTCGCCATTAATCTATGGTTTGGCGGGGAATCACGATTGGTACAACGATTTAAAGGGCTTGATGCTGAATTTTGGTTATGCCGCCGCCCATGTCGAAAGCCGCGATCCGCAGTTGCAACAATGGGCCAAAGCGCTCAAAACTGGGCCTTGGGCACGCTATGGCTATCCATGGGGGCAATTGCGCTGGAACGAAGTGCAAAGTTTGCGCCAACGTTATGGCCTGACGCGGCTTGGCGGTGACCTGAATGAGCCGCGTACTCACCAACGCTTACCATTTTTTGAATTGAGCTTTGATCCAGTGCCATTTGTGTTGTTGGCCGTCGATACTGGCTGCATCGGCAGCGTCGATCCCATTCAGCTGCAATGGCTGGAAACCTGTTTACTAACAGCCTTCAATCAACAAAAAATTATTGCGGTGGTGCTCAGCGAGCCGTTATATGTTAATGGAGCCTTTGCCGATCACCCTGGCATGCGCCAATTGTATGAATTGTTGCGGCGCTATGAAACCCATGTGGTGATTGGCGGCGATACCCATGCCTTTCAACATTACGAAGCCCGCTATATCACGTTGCGCGGAACCCAACATATTGCGCATCATCTGGTCAATGGCGGTGGTGGCGCGTATCTGAGCAAGCCAGTTGATTTACATTGGCACACGCCCAGCGGCATGACTCCTTTGGAATCGCGCTTTGTCTACCGTGACGATGAACAGGATATCGTTGATCAGGTGATGTTGCGCGAAGTATTTCCGACAGCGCAACAGCTGCGGGCAAAATTCAACGGCAAAATCGAGCTTGATGACCAAATGTGGGGCTTGCGGCGCTGGCTTGTCGGCCAAGAGCCAACTATTTTAAATCGCGGCTACACCAATGCGCTTAACCATGATCGTTCGCCATTATTGCAAAGCCTTGTTACCTTTAACATGGATGAAACCTTGAATGGTTGGCGCTTGCGCATCACCCCTTGGTTTACAACTGGCCCCGACAATCAGCTCGAACCACAAGAACCAATTGATATTTTGGCCCCTAATCGAGCAAACGAGCGCGTGGTTACCCGTGATTTAGTGCCTAGCCCCGCCAGCATTTTAGCCATCTAGCTTGGGAAAAAGCTGGGAAAAAGCCCGATTCAAACATAACCGATTCAGCTAAACTAGCGCTGAGCGAATCAGTTGGAGCTAGTTTTAGGAGTGTAGCGTGTTGAAGTTTGATCGTGAGGCTAAACGGCTGTTCTGGCCAATTATCGGGATTGGCTTGGGTTGCGGGTTGGGGCTGTTTAGTTGTTTGGTGCTGCAATTAATCGTTGAGCGTTGGTGAATTGATGATCTTCAGTCATAGATGGCCAGTGCATCTGGCAATTGCTGTGCTTAGTTGCTGGATTTTAATTCAGCATTTTCGTCCGCGTGGAGCATTCAAAATTCTTAGTTTTGGCTTGATTGCATTGTTAATCGTTGGCTGTATTGATTTTTTGCATAGCATCATTGCCTATTTGTTGCCATTCGAGTTGCTGGCAATTGTAGTGAGTGCTGGTTTGAATAGCCTGATGCTGTTTTGTTGCTTTGGCTGGCTGTTTGATCACGATTATCAGACGATGCTGGCTAGCCTCAAAAGACGGTTCAACAATGCTCAAAACGATCATTAATCGAGCCAAAAATCATGCCGATCCTGCTATTGTAGTTCATTATCAACACCTGCTGGAGCACAACAAACGCCGCTTGATCGAGTGGATTATGCTGTTAGCTGGTGGTTTGGCTTTGCCATTTACGCTTGTATTAATCGTAGCGGTGGCCAATCATCAGCAGCCAAGTAGTGTTTTGGTTTTACACCTTACCCGTAGCCTGCTCAATCCTTTACTAGTTTGGTGGTTGCTACAGCGTAAACAAATTAATTGGGCTTGGCATTCTACGATGGTGTTTGCAATGGCACATAATACGGTTTTAGCCTATGTGATGCACTTGCCAAATGTAATTATTGTAGAGCTGTTTGCGTTGGCCGGTTTTGCGGTGGTGATGCCATTTTGGCAGGTGTTGGCGTACATTGGCGGGCTGATTGGGCTGAATTATTGCTTTGCAGGGCAATTTATTGTGCTCAATGAATGGGCTTTGGTGATGATTGTCGTGCTGAGTATTGTGTTGATGTGCAGTACGATTGGCTTTGTTTCGCGCCAAACCTTGTGGCATGCCAGCCAACAACATAGCCAAACCGCTGAGTTGGTGCAACAACAGAGCAGCATGCAACAGCAACTTCACGATTTACAAACCCATGTGCAACAACTGAGTTTGCTGAAACACGATTTGCGCCAGCCCTTGAAAAGCGTTCAAGGCTTGTTGCAAGGCTTGGCTTTTGAACAACCAAGCACGCATAGCACGATTCAGCCAGCGCTAGCCGCAACCCAACGAGTCGAACGTCAACTTAATAATTTGCTCGATCAAGCCCGTCAGCAGCTTGGTCGCCAACGGGCAAGCCTCGAAATCATCGATGTACAGCACTGTTTGGGGCAATTGCAGCCAGCAATCAGCGGTTTGGCGGCCTACTACAGCGAGCCAATTGTCAAAGTGCAACTTGAAATTGACGCGGGCAGCGTGATTGTGGCCGATCGTGAGCAATTTGAGCGAGCCTTATTCAACTTGCTCGATAATAGTTTGAGCCGTTGCCATCACGAGGTACGTATCAGTAGCTATCGATCGGAGCAAAACGTGATAATCGAAGTTCGTGATGATGGGGCGGGCATGCATCAAGCCTTACGCACGGCGCTGAATCAGGCTGATTTTAGTGCGATTAAGCAAGGCTTGGGTTTGAAGCAAGTGCAACAGATGCTTACGCAGGCCCAAGCGTGGCTGCATGTGCCCGACGTTGCGATAGGCTGCACGCTTCAACTGCATTTTCCACAGGCTACCCAATGAACTATTGCATTATCGTCGATGATCTGGCGGTCGATCGTCAGTTGGCGGCGCGTTATTTACAAGCAGCTGGCTATCAAACCAGCATGGCCCGTTCCAGCAAACAAGCTATCGAGCAATTACAGCAGGCCTTGGCGATCTATCAGCCAAGCCAAATATTGTTACTTGTAGATTTAAATATGCCCAACGATCCTGCGCTTCAGCAAGTGGTTGCCTCATCGTTGGCGGGTGCAAATTTGGCTTTACAATTGCAAATTCAGATTGCTAACGGCAGCCTGCCGCCCTTGGCGATTGTGGCATTGACTGCCTTAAGTGCCAGTGAAGTTCATCAAACGGCCATTGCCTTTGGCTGCGATGCCGTGCTCGAAAAACCTGCTACTCCCGATTTGGCCCAACGCATTGAGCAAGCGCTAGCCACAAGCGCTCAACAATCACCGATTGGCAGCCAAGCCTTACTGAATATTCTGCGCTTGCGCTTGCTGGCCCCCACACCTAGCCCACCGTTGAACGAAGAAGATCTGACCAAAGCGCTGTTGCAATTGCATCGTCAAGGCTTGGTTGGTTTGGGTACGAGTCATTTGGCCAAGTATTTGTTTCCACAGATTGCCAACGATTATCAACGTGGTCTGCAAACCCAAGCCAAAATTGCCAACGTGATTCGCGAGGCCATGCAATTGAATGTGCTCGAAACCTTGGCAATTCTAGAGGGCGAATTTGTGCAACTCCACGCCCCGCAAACCCAAGCCCAGCAATTACACCTCTCGAAAAGCGAATATTATCGCCGCCGCAAAGAAGCCATCGCCCAGCTTTACCATATTTTGGCCGAGGCCAGAGCAGAGAGCAAAGAACATAGAACATAAAGGTCAAAAACAAGGAGCCAATTTTATCCACGAAGGACACGAAGCACACGAAGGCTATAGGCTGTGGGCTATCGGAGATTCGTTGGAAACACCAATAATCAATAGCCTCAACACTATGCTCTACGCTCTATGTTCTATGTTCTATTTTGTGATATGATACAGGCACGACGTTTGGAAACGCTTCACCTCTGGTTTGAAACATTCCCCCACCCATTTTGGCCCAAGCTTGAAACATGCTTATTGGAGGACACTGTGGTCTACACCAATCCCAATCAGCCGGGCAGTAAAGTCAGTTTTAAGTCACGGTATGGCAACTACATCAATGGCGAGTTTGTTGAGCCAGTCAAGGGCATGTATTTTGAAAATATCAGCCCAGTTAATGGCAAGCCGTTCTGCGAAATTCCTCGTTCGACCGCCGAAGACATCGAAAAAGCGCTCGATGCGGCCCATGCTGCCAAAGCTGCTTGGGGTGCAACCTCACCCGCCCAACGCGCCAATATTCTGAATAAGATTGCCGATCGCATGGAAGCCAACTTGGAGATGCTGGCGGTCGCCGAAACATGGGAAAATGGCAAGCCTGTGCGCGAAACTCTCGCCGCTGATTTACCCTTGGCGATCGATCACTTCCGCTATTTTGCTGGGGTAATTCGGGCGCAAGAAGGCAGTGCCGCCACAATCGACGAAAATACAATTGCCTACCATTTTTATGAGCCGCTGGGCGTGGTGGGCCAAATTATTCCGTGGAACTTCCCGCTGTTGATGGCAACTTGGAAATTGGCTCCGGCCCTCGCTGCTGGCAATTGTGTGGTGCTCAAGCCCGCCGAACAAACGCCCAGCACAATTTTGGTCTTGATGGAATTGATCGGCGATTTGATTCCAGCGGGCGTGGTCAATGTGGTCAATGGCTTTGGGATTGAAGCTGGCAAGCCGTTGGCGAGCAGCAATCGGATCGCCAAAATAGCCTTTACGGGCGAAACCACCACTGGCCGTTTGATTATGCAATATGCCTCAGAAAATATCATTCCTGTGACCTTAGAGCTTGGTGGCAAATCGCCCAACATCTTCTTCGAGGATGTTTTGAGCAAGCAAGATTCGTTTGTTGATAAAGCGCTCGAAGGCTTCACCATGTTTGCCTTGAACCAAGGCGAAGTTTGTACCTGTCCATCACGGGCATTAATTCAAAAATCGATCTATGGTGAGTTTTTAGAGCGAGCGGTCGAACGCACCAAACGCTGCATTCAGGGCAATCCACTTGATCCAGCCACAATGGTGGGGGCACAAGCCTCCAATGATCAATTCGAGAAAATTTTGTCGTATTTGGCGATTGGCCGCGACGAAGGGGCTAAAGTGCTGGTTGGCGGAGCCAAAGCTGAGCTTAGCGGCGATTTAGCTGAAGGCTATTATGTTCAGCCGACGATCTTTGCTGGCAACAACCGCATGCGAATCTTCCAAGAAGAAATTTTCGGGCCAGTCGTTTCGGTGACTTCGTTCGATGATTTTGACGATGCCTTGAGTATTGCCAATGATACCTTGTATGGCTTGGGCGCTGGTTTGTGGACTCGCGATATGAACACAGCCTATCGCATGGGTCGGGCAATTCAAGCAGGCCGTGTTTGGACCAACTGTTACCACTTGTATCCAGCCCATGCTGCGTTCGGTGGCTACAAACACTCGGGGATTGGCCGCGAAAACCATAAGATGATGCTCAACCATTATCAACAAGTTAAAAACCTGTTGGTCAGCTACGATCCCAATCCAATGGGCTTCTTTTAGTTGATTGGTGCTTCCAAACGTCACACTACCGCAGGTATGCTGCTTGCGGTAGTGTTTTTATCTCAACAAGGAGTTGGATCATGACGGTTGAACGTGTGCTAGCAACTGAACAAACGGAAGCCTTGGTTGCGAAACTCAGCCAATTGCATGGCCCATTGTTGTTTCATCAATCGGGTGGCTGTTGCGATGGTAGTGCCCCAATGTGCTATCCCCGCCAAGAATTTCGAATCGGCCAGCACGATGTGTATCTTGGCGAGATTGCAGGCTGCCCATTTTACATTAGCGGGCCGCAATTTGAATATTGGCAACATACCCAATTAACCATCGATGTGGTCAAAGGCCGTGGCAGTGGTTTTTCGGTCGAAGCGCCTGAAGGTGTGCGCTTTTTAACTCGTTCGCGGGTATTTAGCGATGCCGAATATTCCGAATTGCAAGCCGCTGGGCCACCCTTGCGCGGCCAACAACATGGCTAAGAACATAGAACATAGAACATAGGGATTAGGAGCCAGATTTTTGATCCACGAGGGTACAGAGGATTGGAACCGCGAAGAGCGCGAAGAACGCCAAGGCCATTTTTAGCCACAGATTACCCAGATCATATGCCTACAGCTGTCTGAATCTATTTAGCTCCTACAAAACCAATCGTTAATCAGCTCCCTTCGTGACTCTTCATGTCCTTCGTGGTTAAAACTTCAGCTTCATCCCTCATCCTTCATACTTCTACTACGCCCTATCGTTGTGTAGGACACATGGCTTATGGCATGGCTCTTGCACAGCATGATAGGATGAAGCCCACATGACATTATTAATTCAATGATATCTACATACCCAAGGAGTAATCGAGATGAACGTGAAGCGTGAAATCTTGATGCAAGGCGTAGAGCTTGCACCAATCGTCGAGCGACTTAAAGAGGAAGGCACCAAACGCGGCTTATCCCAATCGGCCAACAACGAATATGGCCCTGTCTTTATCAATCATCACTACGATTTGCGGATCGAGCGGGATCCAGGCGATTGGGGCCAATATCGGCTGATGCTAATGCACAAGCTCCAACCAAAAAGCAGTTTCTTCGGCATGTTCCGACGCGGTTAAATGCCAACACGGCTGAAGCAATTTCAGCCGTGTTGTGGTTTAGCCAAGCAAGTTTAGCGTTCGTTACGCCCGAATAGCGCCCACGCCCCAGGTAATACCAAGGCCGCAATCACAATCTTCAAAGCATCACCAGGCAAGAAGGGATAAACCCCCGCCCACATCACGCTGATTTGACCAAACGTATCTTTGTAGATGTTCAGCCATGATGCGCCGATCGCATAGATCAAGATATTGCCAAAACAAAACATCGCCAAAGCGGTTGGAATCCGGCGATCCCAGCCACGTTGGGCCAACCAGCCCACCAAAGCGGCGGCCAATGGCCACGACAGGAGATACCCACCAGTTGGGCCGAGCAATTTAGCCAAACCGCTGGTCATGCCAGCAAACACAGGCATGCCAGCCAAGCCCTCGACCAGATAGAGCAAAATTGCCAAAGCGCCACGGCGTGGCCCCAAAATCGCCCCCGTCAGCAACACCCCCAAGGTCTGACCCGTAATTGGCACGGGAGTCCAAGGCAACGGAATAGCAATTTGAGCGGTGAGGGCAACAAACAAACTAAACCCGATAATCAGCGCAAGATCACGACCCAGTGATTTGCCACGAATCAGGTCGGCCAAGGTTTGTCGTTCCGCTACCGATTCCACACGATACATGTGCAGCTTCCTCCTAGATAGATTGTCTACGATCCTCGTTGCTCTTCTAGCGTCACTTTATTGTAGGCAAGCTCAAAACCAGCTCGCGTTACAATCCGTTGCGAATCGCTCCCGCTAATGGTTAGCACGGTTGCCCAACGACAGCCTTGGGCATGAGCATAAGCTAAACGCGCTGCAATCAGGCTGGTTTGTGCTCCGCGCCGTCGCCAATCTGGCTTGACGAAGGTTGAAAATAGCGTGGCAACTTCGGCATTAATGCTCAATGCCCCACAGCCAATCAGATGATCATCAAGCCACGCTCCAAAAAGCTGACTATCTGATCGGGCAGCGGCAGCCTTGGCCATCGTGATGCCCATCGGGCTACTTTGGCCATGATTCGTTATGCCCTCAACCCATAGTTCGGACTGTTCAGGTGCGATCATCCGCGATTGTACACTACTTGGGCTAAAAGGGGTATAACGCAGCATGTCAAAGGCCAGTACGCTCCACCAACGTATAATCTGGTAATTGCGCTGGGCTAACACGCCTTGGAGGCTTGGGTCGCAGAATGGGGTTAGTTCGAGGCTCGCTGGTAATTGGCGTTGCCGATAAAAATCTTCTAACTCGCCAAATTGTCGTGCCTGCCAAGGCTGTTGGCTGCCAGCCCCAACCGCCCGATTAATCGGTAAGTCAGGGCCAGTGTAGCAAGCTGTGGCATCGCCAATTTGCGCCCACGTTGCTTGGCTAGCAGGCACAACTTGGGCTACCGCAGCGGTGTATTGCCGCAAATTATGTGCATCGGCTGCTTCTAGTTGGGCCGCTAGTTGACGATCAATCAGCATTATTGGCCTCGCATTGCCATTGGCAACCAAACCTTCCATTGGCTAACAACTGGGGTGTTGCTCGGTGTTGGGGTATTGCTGGGGGTCGGGGTGTTGCTCGGTGTTGGGGTAATTGTTGGCGTGTTGGTTGGAATATTGGTCACCATGACGCTAGCGGTAATGCTATTTACATTGCCTTGCTGATTAGTGACCCGCACCCAGACTTGGCTATTGGTTTGGACATTGGTCAAGGTTAAACTTGGCATTGTTGCGCCACTGATTGGGTTGCTGGTATCGCCAGTTGTGCCACGATACCATTGATAACTGAGATTTGCCGCGCCAGTTGCGGTGACATGAACGCTGGCATTTTGACCAAACGAAACTGTGGTATCAACTGGTTCGCGCACAATTCGCGGAGCCAAATGGCCATACACCACCAATTTATCGGTGTTGGTGATGCTATCGACTGAGAATGTACCAACGATGACTTTACCATCAGCAATTAATGGGGTATTGAATTTGGCCAAATTGCCCATCGCATCGCGAGTAGCGTTTTGGTTACTATTCCAGGTTTCTTGCAAGGTCAAGGCGTTATAAGCATGAATCACCCCTGGCTGGGTGGTAGTATTGGCGCTGCCACCAGTCGAGTGGGTCGCCCAAACGATCCCGGTGTTGGCGTTGCTGCCATCCCACGACAATGACATCACTCCACCTGGCATCGTCACGGTTTGCAAGGTGCTGGTGGCTACAGGCGTGGTATTAAAACTTGGAGTCAATGGCTGGGTGGTACTAAATTGAAAGGCCTTCAATGGCGAATTGACTGGCCAAACAAACATACGTGTGCCAGTTGCGCCACCAGCTGCCCAAACCACTGGTGTGCCAAAGATCCCACGGAAGCCCGAGCCACCATGGGGCTTGAAGCTTTGATAGAACTTGCCGGGCACGGTTTTATCAAAGCCAGTTGTGCCTTGCTGAACGCCTAAACCGCCCATATCGTTGCGATTGAAGACATAGATTTTGCCGCCCTTGCTGCCAGCGATCATCACATTGGTATTGGGAATTAAGACCGCGCCAGTTGTGCCAAGGTCGGTGTCGTTGGTATTGAGGGTTTTGTAATCGTAAGGCGTAAACCATGTCTCAACAGTTGGTGAGAGTGGATTAGTTACATTCAATTTGTTGACCGACGAGCCATAATCGCGGCCATTGGGCAAATTGGCGTTCCAGCTACCGTTGCCAATTGAAAGATACAAATTGCCCTGACCATCGCTGGTCAGGCCTTGCCCGCTCATCCAGATGCCACCTTCGCCATCATTGGCGGCGTTGGGCTGCGAAGTAACTTCTTTTTGCGGCGTTGTGTTGTAGATCAATTCTTGTTGCAGGGTCGTTTTGTTGTAGCCAAAGACCCAACCATGATAGGGATCGGTGTCGGCATAGCCAGCAAATGCTACGTACACCCGATTGCCATCGAGCAGCAATGACGAACGTTGCAAATGCTGGCGGCTATCGAATACGACAATTCCATCATTGGGATTCGCATCGTTGCCATCGCCTGGCACCGAGCCTTGGATCGTCGTTGATTGGATAAGCGAGCCATCCAAAATGTTGATCGCAATCATCCGATGCTGGTATTGATAGGCTCCCAAGCGGATGAACGGTACAACATAGAGGGTGTTAGTGGCCGGATCGATCACTGGCGAGCCGGTAATCCCAACGTAGGGCTTGATATCTTGGTACACGCCACCATTGTAGCGCGTGCCAAATTCTTTTAAATTGCTAATCGCGTATGGCCCAAGGTTGAGTGACCATAATGGCTGGCTCATCGCCGGATCATCCGCATCGAAGGCATAAACATTATTTTTCTGGGTTGCCACAAAAACGACGTTGCGAATACCAACCCCAGGCATGTTCAAATCGGGCACATACAACGGTTGAGCGTAGATCTGGCCGTCAACGGTGCGACTGAACAATTTGCCAAAAGTAGTGGACATGACATTAGTTGGGGCTAGTAATTGCTCGGCGGCGGTTGTGCCAGTGCGAGCATTGTTGAAACTACGAGTTGTCACCGCGACCCGCGCTGGTGGCGGTAGGGTTTGGTTGGTTGCGCTGGGCACGGCATAGGCCACTGGTCGGCGCAGCCAGACCCCAGCGCTCAAGCCCACCAATAGCCCAACAAGCAAGAGCATGCGTAATTGAACATTTCGCATCGTTGCGCTCCTTCTGAAAAAAGAACAGGGATAGCGCAACTATACTTGATCCAATTCAGGACTGCAATCGTTATCGGAAGCTTATTTTTTGATTTGAAAAAGTTTAGGCTTGAATGCTGAGCCAACAACATTGATATGCATCGAGTATAATTTCATGGCTTTGTGTATCGATATTAAGTGAATCGTTATCCAACAAATTATATAAGCGACCAACCAGCCCTGCTTGTTGAATAACCGCTAAACTGACCCGCTGTGGGGTGGCGGAAAGGTTTCCAAGAATTAAAATTCGCCCCAATGGGTGAACTCGAACCACCCCTAAAACATGGCGTTGCTGTGTCCAGATTGGCAAGGTTTGGCCTGCGCTATGCAAGGCTGGAGTATGTTGGCGCACCTGAATCAAATGGCGCAATACCTGCCATAAGCGCCCAGCAAGCGTAGTTGGATCATGGCGTTGGGCCGCTAAGCACCAATCCATGGCTGGGCGATGCAACCAGCGGTTATCGTTGGCTTTGGTAGGGTCATGCAAGTAGCTGTGATCATTGAGCATGCCCAATTCATCGCCCATATAGATCAACGGAATGCCACCAAAGCTAAAAATCACGGCATACAGCAACGCAATCCGGCGAATTGTCAATTCAATCGCTGCTGGATCGGTGGTTTCCAAGGCTTGCTCTAGCCCAGCCAACGAGGCAGTCATGCCGCTAATTCGGCGATCGTTGGTGAGTGGATTATATTGAAACACCTCGCCCCGCGCAAAACTACCAGCAAATTCGCCACTATACCAAGCGCTTAAAAATTGGCGATGCAATGGCCCATCTTCGCCAACCAAAGCTGCATTGTGGTCGGTCACAGCCCAGCCAATATCATCGTGGCAGCGCACATAGGTAATCCAAGCGGCATTGCTGGGCGTTGCAGGCATGTTCAACAGCGATTGCGTAAACAGATCGGCGCGTTGCGAGGCCAAGGCACTCCACAACAACACCATCAGCGAATTATGGTAGGCAATTTCACAGAGCTTGCCTGTGCGCCGTCCCAAACCCAAATATTGCACCAAATCGTCGGGGGCAACAATCGCCTCGGCCTTGAAAATTGTCGCCGGACAGACGATCCGCATGGCTGCTCGCCAAGCTTGTAACAAATCGAGCACTTCGGGCTGATTTTGGCAATTCGTGCCGAGGCGTTTCCACATAAACGGCACGGCATCCAAACGCAGCACATCAACGCCTAGATTGGCGAGATACAGCAAAATATCCAGCATCTCCAGCCAAACCATGGGGTTGGTATAGTTCAAATCCCATTGAAATTCGTTGAAGGTCGTCCAAACCCAACGGCCATGCTCGCTCAACTCGGCATACCAAGTAAAATTACCAGGCGCAAAATCGGGAAACACTTCGGGTAAATGTTGCTCATAGGCATCAGGCAAACTGCGATCGGCAAAACTCAGATAGTAATCCAAATATTGGGCATCACCAGCACGGGCCTTGACTGCCCATTCATGCTCTTTGGCCGTGTGATTCACCACCACATCAATGCATAAGCTGATGCCGTTGGTACGGAGCAAATCGCTTAATTCGATAAAATCGGCCACATTGCCAAGCCGTTGATCAATCGAGCGATAATCGAGCACCGCATAGCCGCCATCGTTGGGGCCATGGCGTGGCTGTAATAGCGGCATCAGATGCACATAGGTCAAACCCAATTCTTGCAAATAATCAATATGCTCAATCACCCCGCGCAATGTGCCTGCCAAGCGATCAACATAGTAAATGCCGCCAACCATGGTGGCCTCAGCAAACCAATCGGGCTGGATTTCGCGGGCTAAATCGTGAATTTTCAGGGCATCGCGGCGCTGGGCATAGGCAGTAATCAAGCGTTCGGGCAATTGCTCCAACAACTGTGGCCAAGCTGGATGCTGGGCATACAACGCTCCTAGCGCTTCTAAACAATCGCCAAAATGGCGTTGCATGCGCAAGCGAAAAATATCGCGATCACGCGAATTGGCAATCTGTTGATCGAGCAGATCATCGAACGTGGTTGGATTGGGCAAATGCATAGTTTGAACTGTGAGTGGTTGCATAACCACACTCCTCATACTGCCGATGGTTTTTAAGCTGTAATGTTGGATTAACTAAATGAAATCAAATCGCCGTGCCCTCGGCCTTCCAAGGGTTTTAACCGTGGCTTGGGATCACCACCCTTCCGTCCCGC
>NZ_DOPT01000018.1:34469-101690 GCF_003512625.1 Herpetosiphon sp.
CTTCCGTCCCGCCTCAAGGCGGGAGACGCAGGGGGCTTTAATCCCCCTGCACCCCCTAAAGTACATACAGTGGTAGTTAACCATTCACCGATGAACCATGGATTCCGTGGTTCGCAATGGAAACCTACTCTTGGAAAAACCCCTCTGCCACGGCGGCGGGAGAGGGGGCTAGGGGATGAGGGCAATCAGTATGTTTAGCCCTTGACCCCCGATGAGGCCACCGATTGAACGAACCATTTTTGGAACAGCAGGAAAATAATCAGCACTGGTAGCGTTACCATCGTGGCGAAGGCCATAATATCGCCCCATTGGCGTGGCATTTGGCCAAAAAAGGCTTGCATACCAACCGTCAATGGTCGCACCGCTGGATCACGTACCACCATCAATGGCCACAAGAAATCGCCCCAGTGGGTCAGAAATTGCAGAATGGCGACGGTCGCAAAAACTGGGCGTGAAAGTGGCACAATGATCTGTGAATACATCCGAAAACGGCTGGCTCCATCGACCAAGGCCGCTTCCTCAATATCCTTGGGAATATTTAGGAAAAACTGGTAGAACAGGAAAATCGAAAAAGCATCGGCAATAAATGGAATGATCTGCACATGATAGCTATCGAGCCAGGTCATGCGGCCATCAAACCATGGCAACTGATTGACGATCAGCAGCAAAGGCACGGCAACTGCCTGAAATGGAATGATAATCAATGCCACGACAATTGCCAAGAGCAATTTTTGGCCGCGAAATTGCATACGGGCCAAGGCATAGGCGATCAAGCTATTGACAAACAGCCCACAGATCACAATTGACAAGGCAATAATTACCGAATTGATTAGATATTGGGCAAATGGTACGCGCTCAAAGACATCGCGAAAGTTTTGCAGCGAAAGTTCTCCAGTTGGCAAAAACGCTGCAAATGTGCTCATTTCACGCAAAATCTGCGATTCATCAGCTTTGATCGCCGTGACCAACATAAATAGGATGGGAAACAGGGTAAACAGCGCGATTCCCGTCATCAGCAGGTAGATGCCGAATGTGCGTGAGCTTTTTTGCCAGCGCTTGGTTGGTTCAATTGCAGGACGTTGCATGATTAACCTACCTTTCTGAGCGGGTAAAAATTCGTTGGCCCAGCGAGATCAGCAACACAATGATGAAAAACACTACCGAAAGTGCCGAGGCATAGCCAACTTTTTGGGTACGAAACCCGCTATTGACGATATGCAACATAGCGGTGACAGTAGCATCGTTAGGGCCGCCCTTGGTCATAATCTCAACTTGATCGAACAGCTTGAAGGCCATAATTGTGGTTGAGATCACCACAAAAATTGAGGTATTGCGCAATTGAGGCAGGGTGACAAAGCGAAACTGTTGCCAAGCACTCGCTCCATCCAACTGAGCTGCTTCGTATAATTCGCCAGGAATTTCTTGCAAGCCCGCCAGATAAATCACCATCTGAAAGCCAACGCCCTGCCAGATCGACATCAACATAATCGCCGGAAACGCTAATTTAGGGTCTTCGAGCCAGCGATAGGGGCCAAGTTGACCAAAGCTAATCGTCTGAATAAATTTGTTGATAATGCCCTGATCGGGATTGTAAAGAAACGTCCAAACGACCGCCACAATCGCCATAATTGTGACGACTGGAATAAAGTAGATTGTGCGAAAAAAGTTGATTGCTTTGATTTTTTGGTTGACCAAAACTGCCAGAAATAAGGCAAAACTGGTTTGAACTGGCACAACTACCGCCACAAACAAGAAATTATTCAGCAAAGCACGGACAAAGGTCGCATCTTGCCACATTGCCAGATAATGTTTGAGGCCAACAAAGCGCGTTGGTAAGTTGGGATTGGGCACGAGGCGTTGGTCGGTCAGCGAAAGATAAAAAGCCAAGCCAAAGGGCGCGATCAAAAAGATCAGGAGCAATAGCAGTGCCGGAGCCACAAATGCCCACGCAACCCGTTGTTCGCGGCGTTTCCAACTAAGCATTGGGCGGCTGGTGGTGGGTTTGGCGCTGGCAGTTTGCGATTTTGAAATAGCCATCAGACACACTCCTTGTGAAGCACCAAGCCGCTGAAATCAACGGCTTGGTGGTTGATCAACAGTTACTTCACGGGATAGCCTTGATTATCTTCAATATCGGCATCGATCTTTTGGGCCGCTTTATCCAACTCGGCTTGCACATCGGCTCCAGCCACAATGTTATCGACGGCTTCGGCAAAGGCGACGGTAATGACTGGGTAGGCTGGGGTAATTGGGCGCGGCATGGCAACGCCATTGGTCAATTGTTGCACATAGAGGTTCAACGGAGCGCCATCACCAAACAATTTGGATTTGGCAATTGCTGAAGTACGCGCTGGCACAGCGCCATTGGCATCGCTCATGCGCAGCACTTCTTCGGGCGAGACGATGAACGAAAGCACTTCAGCGGCAGCCGCCGGATTAGCACACTTGCTGGTAATGCCCCAATTCCACGAACCCATGCCCGTTTTCGCACCCTTGCCCAAATCGGCGGCAGGCAGCACCAACAATTTATCGCCCAAGGCTTTGGCATAATCAGGGTAGGCCCAGTGCCCAACCCAACTCAAAGCCGCTTTACCCTCAGCAAAATCGGTGCTGCCAGCAGGCTTAGGATTAACATAGCCATTGGTGAAGAGGCCTTGGAACCACTTCATTGCTTCGACCGAAGCCGCGCTATTCAAGCTGCCGCTGGCTTTTTGATACGTTGAGCGATCGATCAAATCGCCGCCAAAAGATTGCAAGAAGGGTGAAAAGCCATAACTAAACCACTCGCCACGGCCATAGTCCATTTTCAAGTCAAGTGGATATTCCAAACCATTGGCTTTAAGTTCGCTCAAGGCCTCATCAAGCTCAGCGCGAGTCCATGGCTGGGCTAAAGTTGGAATGCGCACCCCAGCTTTTTCCAACAATTCCTTGTTGGCATAGAAGCCTAAGCCCGAATCGAACTGCCCAAGGCTATACAATTTGCCGTTGTAAGTGCCTTGTTCAATGATTGAAGGCAGAAAATCGGCTTTGACATCGGCAGCGATCAAACTATCCAATGGTTGCAAATAGCCCGACCATGCATAGTTATAGACAAATGGGCCATCAAAATCGAGCAAGCAGGGCAATTCGCCAGCCAAGGCAGCAGCATTGACTTGATCGTTATATGCGCCTTCAGGCAATTCAATGGCTTCAACTTTGATTGCTGAGTTTTTGGCTGCAAATGCTTGGAGCGTTGCGTTTAAGGCATCGCGTTCAGCACCTTGACCGGAGTGAAACCACAACGTGACCGTGCCACTAGCCGCACTGCTAGCGCCAGTTGCCGTAGTTGGGTTGGTCGGGGGCGTGGTTGGCGTAGTCGCCTCGCCACATGCCGCCAAAATTAAGCCGATCAGCAAGGTAAACGAGCGAATCCATGGTCGTTGCATAGTGGTACATCCTCATTGATTAAACCAAACGTCAAGCTAACAGCGAAATTGGGTGGATGCGGCAGATTGGCAGCGGCGAGGTATCCTCCTATATCATACGTCAATTTTTCATGAAAACGTTTCCATAATTATGATAAAAAAATCCCGCATTGGGAAGGCATTTAGGGCTAATACCAAACAGGAATAACGGTCACTTGACGGCCAACGTTGGTGATTCAGGCCTTGATTGAGCATTTGAAGTAATGGAAGCGTTTCCATTACAATACGCCAAAAGTAGATCATTGTCAAGGGGGAGTTTTGATCACGAAAGGTATGGTCACGTCACCGACGACAAACAGGGTGGTTTTAGTGTGGTTTGTGCCTGCTGAATCCACGCTGTACATTCGTATTCGTCACAGTACCGACGACCAACAGGGCGGTTTTAGCGCTGCGCGGTGTGCTGGTACTGCCACCACTAGTTGGCGTGGCGGGCACGGGCATGATGCTGGTTGGTGTCGCAGTGACCGGAATTGGCGTGCCATTGGGATCAAGCCATTGGCGCGTTTCAAGATTGAAACGTAGAACAACCGTGGTTGTATTGGCGACGGTTGCAAAATAAATCTGCGCACCATCCGTATGATGAATATATAAGGGTTCTATTGTGCGAGGAGTACCATAGCGTGCTGTAGTAACATCCTGTGTTTGGATCGTCTGCGTTTCAACCAGTATATATGATACGCTAGGGTCTGCATCTTTTGTATAGAGTACCAATTCATATCGGGATAGATTATCCACCATGAACCAACAATCATGGACGGTTATCGTTCGATTAGGAATATCAAAACATCCATAATGCCTCCCAATAACTCTTGGCACTGGTGACAAAAATGGGGTAAGAAGAGTGCCATTTGCCTTTGCTGTTGCGATATCAGCGGAATCAGGGCTGAGGGTGCGCGTCGGTCTACCCGCCGCGACAGTCGCTGCATAATATTCTGATTCGCGATTCCGATCAGCCCAGTAGGTTGCCTCAGCAGCTGGTTCAAGGGTTGGGCTTTGCGCAAATGCCGTTGCTTGTGCATGCAGGGTTGCATTAATCGCATCAACCGTTTCAGTTGGATTGATCGCGGTCGTAGGCAATGGCAGTGCTTGGTCACAACCTGTTAATACCCCTAGCGCTAAGCCTATCGATAGCAATCGATGTGCTGTATCCTTGCTCAATTTCATGAATTTAGTACCCCATGCAATATCAGTTAACCACGGCAACTGAACAGCTGCACATGAAGAACACCACCCACTTAAGCGGCACCGTAGACAACATTTCTTGCCAATTGGTCTTGATTGGGCACAAAGCCACCGTTACTAGCCATGGTAATTTTGCTTATGTCAGTATCGAGCGGTGTTTGCAGCAGATTGACTAGTTGGAGCTAGTGGGAGTATTAACCACCCAAGGCCACATGGGCTGCGGCCAACGGGCACGATTGTTTATGAGGCATGTCCTCCATCAACTCACAACACTTGTTCAGCCTAGCACACCGGTTGCAGGCGGGTCAATGATAGCTGGCTGAAAAGTGAGGGATGAAGGATGAAATTTAACCACGAAGGACACGAAGGAGACATGGCGTTTGGCTATCGGAACAATGGTTGGTATTTCCTATCAATCTCCGATAGCCCATAGCCAAAAGCCTAGAGCTTCACCTGCATATAACAAAGATCGGTAGGCGAACGAAGTTTAGGGCTAAAAATGCCAAACGAGCAAGATTTTGCGCTTTTTCAAAACCTTGCTCGTTTGTTTGACTGACAAACATTGTCAAAAAGCCAAAAAAGCCTTGCTGTAGCACAGGCTCACGCTACAAACGGCGGCTTATTCGGCTTGCATGCCTGGCACGTAGTATTGGGCTACGTAATCTTTGAGCATGCGACGGAAGCTAAATTGTGGGGCAACCGTGCGAATCGATTCCTTCATGGTCGCAATCCATTTGTGGGGCAAGCCATTGGCATCACGATCATAGAACGATGGAATAACTTCGTTTTCCAACAAGCTATACAACGATTCAGCATCGTCAATATCTTGTTGTTCAAGATCGTCGTAGCCAGCTTCGCGCCCAATCGCCCAACCGTTCTTGCCGTTGTAGGCTTCGCGCCACCAGCCGTCAAGCACGCTTAGGTTTGGCACACCGTTCATGCCCGCTTTTTCGCCGCTGGTTCCCGATGCTTCCAATGGTCGGCGTGGGTTGTTCAACCATACGTCAACACTTTGTACCAAATGGCGGCCAACGTTAATATCATATTCTTCGATAAAGAAGATCTTGCCACGCAGCTCTGGGTCGCGAGCCATATTGTAAACGGCGCGAATAAAGCTCTTGCCTGGCTCATCGGCTGGGTGCGATTTACCAGCGAAAATGATTTGAACGGGACGCTCAGCGTTGTTCAAAATCCGCTTGATCCGATCCAAATCGCGGAAAATCAAGGTCGCCCGTTTGTAGGTGGCAAATCGGCGTGCGAAGCCAATCAACAACGCGTTGGGGTTAACATCGCCGCTAATTGCATCGTCGCGATGGTAGCCTAAACGACGTTGGCGCTGCCAAGCGCGTTCGCGAATAAAGCGAGCCAAATCGTGCTTTTGGCCTGAGTGTACGCCCCAAAGCACTTCATCGGGCATCGTCGTGATGCGATCCCATGTTGCAGGGTCGTCCATCCGTTCGCGCCAACCAGCGCCAAGCACCGAGTCGTACATATTGGCCATGGCTGGAGCCAACCACGTATCCGAGTGCACGCCGTTGGTCACATGGCCAATTGGCACTTCGTCAACTGATTTGCCTGGATACAGGAATTGCCACATTTGACGAGCCACAGCGCCGTGCAATTCGCTCACGCCGTTATGATATTCCGATAAGCGCAATGCGAGCACGGTCATGCTGAAGGTTGGCCCCCAGCTTTGTTGCTGCAACGCAATATTCATAAAGGTGTCGCGATCAATGCCCAATTGTGGCCAGTAGTTGTGGAAGAATTGATCGATCAGATCGAGTGGGAAGGCATCGTTGCCAGCAGGCACTGGCGTATGGGTGGTAAAGACTGAGCGTTTGCGCACTTCGCTGACGGCATGTTCAAGGTTTTCGCCACGTTGAACTCGTTCGCGCAACAATTCCAAGCCCAAGAATGCTGAGTGACCTTCATTCATGTGCCAAACTGTTGGATTGATATTGAGAGCGCGTAACACTCGCACGCCAGCAATCCCCAAGATGATTTCTTGAGCGACCCGCAGCCATTGATCGCCGCCATACAAACGAGCCGACAATTCGCGATCTTCAGGGCGATTTTCGTCAACATCGGTATCCATCAGCAGCAGCGTGATGCGGCCAACCTGGAAGCGCCAAACTTTGACAAACACCATGCGCCCGGGCAAATCGACGCTCACGCGTAATTCGCTGCCATCGCTATTGCGCACAGCCAAGGCTGGCAACTCAGCAAAATTCAAGCGTTCGTAGAGCGCTTCTTGGGTGCCTTCGCTATTGATAAATTGGCGAAAATAACCTTGAGGATATAAAAAGCCAACCCCAACGAATGGCAAACCAATATCGCTGGCTTCTTTACAATGGTCGCCCGACAAAATGCCCAAGCCACCAGAGTAAATTGGCAACGACTCGTGAATGCCAAATTCAGCCGAAAAATAGGCAATCGTTTGATCTTTAAGCTCAGGATGGGTGCGGGCAAACCACGTTTGATCATCACGCATATAATGATCAAATTTGATCGTTACCCGATCATACTGGGCCAAATAATTGCTATCAAGGGCTTTTTGTTCGAGGCTAGCCAAGCTAACTTCACGCAAAAATTTCACCGGATTATGGCCTGTGCGCTCCCACAACGTTGCATCAATCGTTTGGTAAAGCGCTTGGGCTTCTGGTTGCCAGCTCCACCAAAGGTTATAAGCCAACTCATAGAGTCGGTTGATCCGTTGGGGTAGGGGGGCAAACAGCGGTGGTAATTCAGCAACGTTCATTGCAACTCCTTGTACTACGATTAATTAAAAAACGATGCCGCCAGCCAGAAAAAGCCTGTCGCAACATCGCGTTGTTTGTTTTGAGCCTGAACGTTAGTGCCTATTATGGCTTAAAAGCGGGGGAGTTGCAACCGTTTTGCCAGAAATCAAAAGTCAAAAGTCAGAATGCAGAGATATGTTCTTTCCTCAGCCTAATGGCTTAGAAATTTCCGCCCGACGACTGATGCAAGCCTGATTAACAGCGCTTATAGTTAGCCCATCACCAAATCAGAGTTCGATTGCAAATTAGGAAAGGGACGAGCACCATGCGACGGCTACTCACTAATCCACAACCAAAACGCCAGTCAAGCACACATTACGCGCCAATAGCCCACATTTGTGGCTCATTGCGTAATGTAGATTTAGGCTATGGTTTTGCTGGCGAGCTGAGTTGGACGAAGGATGGATGGCGACCAATAGTGTGACGCGTACTGACACACGCTAATGCTATGGTCGTCACAGCAGTGACGACTATTTTGTTTTAGCTAGAGGTTTGCTCATGACGCTCGAAGATCCTACCCGCATTGATATTGTTGCGGGTTCACTCGACCCCGCCCGGCCTGGGTTGGATTTATGGATCGTAGACAATGGTTCAGTCGCTGATGACAGCCTCCGCTATCGTTTGCTGATTGCGAAAGTCTTGATCTATGCCAATTATATTGCCAGCCCTATGTTTACCGTTCAACATCCTAAGATTAAACGCTCCGATGTTTTGATTCGGGTGGTTTGCTTAACTGCGCCAACCAAAACGATGCGCGATGTAACTGGGATTGTTTCTTGGTTTGATCAAACCTTGCGGGTGCCTGTGGTGGTGGAAGATGCCGCCAAAGTTGCCAAGCGCTTGGATGCTTGCCAAGGTGAAGTGCGCCGCTATGTGCGTAAGGTGTTGGAATTGGCGCAGATTGAGACAGCGCCCGAACCAACTTCATGGCGTTTACCATGGCGCGGAAAAGCCAAAAAGACCGCTTGAGGGAGAGAACGAGCGGAGTAGGAATTAACCAATAGCTTGAGGTATCGCTAGCCAATGATCGATTGCAACATCAAGGGGTTAGCGCTTGTGGGAGAGAATCAACAAGTTGGCGAGGTGAAGTGTTTACGATTTAGCCAGCTTCCTCGCCAGCTTGTGGGAGACAAGTGAGAGTTTGCTGAGGTGCTTGTGGGACATACTTCGCTTGAACCACGAAGTTCCACGCCTTTTCCTCAGCAGCCCTGAACGTTCAGCATACCGATTGAAGGAGTCGTATGCCGCTACCAGAGGAACCAACCAATGTTAATGTGGCGAATGCGGGCTTTAATCAGCCGCTTCTTGGAACCCTTGTAACACGATGGTAGTCTAGCAATAGATCTTGATCCACGAAGGCTGTAACCGCGAAGAGCGCGAAGATCACGAAGAAGGTTTTAGGCTGATAGCTAGTGGTTATCGGGAAATTTGCAGGTTTGGTACGTGTGGTTGGGATGGAAAACGTTACCGATCCCCAGCCCCTGACCGCCGAACTATAAACGTGAGCACATAGTTTAACGGCAGAACATCAGGATGTGCTTCGGCACAGTACTTCAACAACTCTTCCTCAATTTGAGGTGATCGTGGGAGTTACTTCGTTGACCTGACGTATAGGTTCGATTCCTATTGTGCTCACCTACATTGATCCACGAAGGCTGTAACCGCGAAGAACGCAAAGGGCACGAAGAAGGGTTTAAAGCAGAGGCGCAGAGAGCAAGGCGCTGAGCTATTGGCAGCATCTGTGGGTTTGGCTTCATCCTTCATCCCTTATCCTTCATCCTTAATTTCGGGCCTATAGCTCAGTTGGTAGAGCAAACTGCTTCTGCGTCAACTTCCTCGTTCACGAGGTGATAGTAGGGGCTACTTAGGTCGCAGGTTCGAGTCCTGCTAGGCCCGACCTATTCTGACACCATGGTCTAGACGAATCAGCTGTGATGTAGTTGCCCAAACCAATTCATAGCGTTTGATCCGCAAGTGTGATTCGGGCTAGACCATGGTTGCTTTGTTGAGAAGAGTCGTTTTCCTACCTTATAACTTGGAGGTGGCCATGAACATTGTTCGCCGCCTGTTTGCTCGCACGCCTGATGCAGCACATGGGCTTAACCACGAGGGCTTCCCTACCTATCAACGCAGTTTGGCTGAACGGTATATGCAAACTTTGTTGACCAATACCATTGGCTCAACCTTTTACGCCTCGCAAGGTAGCAATTATGCCTTGGCCTTGGAGTTGCATCAAGCCATGTTAGCCCATAACCCACTCTTTGCTGCAAAAGCCTTAGTGTATGCTCGCGAACAAGGAACCATGCGCCTTCAGCCAATTATCGGCTTGGTTGTGCTATCAACTGTCGATTTGGGCTTGTTTCACCTAATATTCAAGCGCATTATTCTAACGCCAGGCGATTTGCAAGATTTTGTGCAAATTGTGCGTTCGCGTCAGATTCGGCCTGGTATGGGTCGGGCAATCAAGCAAACAATCAATGATTGGTTGCTTAACCTGAGCGAATATCACGTAATTAAATATGGTGGCACGAATGCAGGCAGCATGACCCTACGCGATGTGCTACGCCTAACGCGTCCGCAACCTATCGATGATCGTACTAATGCTTTGTTCAGTTATTTGATCGATCGTGAGCGCTGGCGCACAACTTGGGCTGAGCAAGCATCCACGCTGTTGCCGCAAATCGCAGCGGTCGAGCAACTCAAGCGCACGAGCGATCCGACTGAGCAGCGAGCGTTGGTTGAGGCTGGTCGTCTGCCCTACGAAATTGTCACAGGTACGGGCAAGCCAGATTTGGCCATGTGGCGAACGTTGATCGAGCAAATGCCCTATTTGGCCTTGCTACGCAATTTGGCTAGCCTACAACGAGCAGGTGTGTTCCACGATGCGGCGATGATTGAGTATGTGGTTGGGCGTTTGGGCGACCTTGAGGCCTTGCGCCGCGCCAAGATTTTGCCCTTCCGTTTGCACGCAGCTTGGTTGGCCTTCACGCCACTAAGCGAGCAGGAAAAGCTGATTCAGCAAACGCTTGAGCAGATGATCGAAATGGCCTTCGTCAACATGCCCGAAATTCCTGGGCGGGTCGTGGTTGCCCCAGATGTTTCTGGCTCGATGCGCGGCTCTATCAATCCGAAGTCGCAAGTACGTTATGTCGATGTTGCAGGCATTTTCGCTGGCTCGCTCTATCGCAGCAACCCAACCGCCCAACTGCTACCTTTTAATACCAGCATTGTTCAGATGGAGACTTGGCGCGAAACCAAATTGATGTGGTTGACAAAGCAAATTACGGCCAAACTTGGTGGTGGAACCGCGGTTTCCGCCCCAATTTCCTACTTGTACGAGCGCCGTGAGGTGGTCGATGTAGTAATTGCGATTACTGACAACGAAGAATGGGCACGTGATAGCGATAGTGGAACAAGTTTTGTCAGTGTCTGGCGTAAATATTTGGCCAAGGTTAATCCCAAAGCTCAAGCATTTTTAATCACGATTGCGCCCTATCCACACGCGGTTGCCCCGCCCGATGAGCCAAATGTCAGCTTTATTTTTGGCTGGGCCGAGCATGTGCCAGCCTATATCGCCCAAAGCTTGCTTGGATATGCCGATCAGCTGAGCACGATCGAGCAGATTACACTCTAATCAAGCCAATGCTAACAATCCCTGTAGCACAATTCTACAGGGATTACTGCATTTAAATTGAATTTTCGTGTATGATTAACCAATGCAACGGCTCATCGATTGGGCTACGCACGACAACTAACATGCAACGGAGCATGGCAGCTATCAGTGCTGATGGCTTTAGCAGAAACCAATTGGTGTGAATATGCAGACAGAACATTCCGATCTCCTTCCACGTTACACCACTGCTCTAATTGGGCGTGATGCTGAAACTGCTGAAATTGGGGCTTTATTGGCCCAAGGTCAGCGGTTAATTAGTTTAGTTGGGGCAAGCGGCGCGGGCAAAACCCGTTTGGCGGTTGATTGTGCCCGTTTATATGCCGACCAATTTGTTGGTGGCTGTTTTTTTGTGTCGTTGGTGCCGATTCGGGCGGCGGGTTTAGTGCTAGCAACGATTGCCGAAAGCCTCGGTATCGCTCCCACCTCCGATCAACCATTGCTCACCACGATTGCCGCCCATTTTCCACATCAACCGAGCTTGTTAATTCTCGATAATATTGATCATGTAGTCGAGGCTGCCTCGGATGTGCAAGCCTTAGTCACAGCCGTGCCGCAATTAACCATTTTGGTCACTAGCCAAGTGGCGCTGAACGTGGCTGCTGAAACGATCTATCGGGTGCCATTATTGAGCGTGCCTGCCGAAGATGCTCGCTTGAGCGCCAGCGAAATTTTGCAATATGGCGCTGTGCAATTGTTTAGCGAACGATTGCGACGGTTGCAGCCAATGCTCAAAGTCGATCAACCACAAGCTCAGGCGATCGCCGAAATATGTCGTTTGGTGCAGGGCTTGCCGTTGGCCGTCGAGCTTGTCGCTAGCCATAGTCGCAGCTTACCGCCCTCTGATTTGGTGCGCATGGTGCGGCATCACTTGCGCTTGGGTGCGGCTATGATCGACAAAAACAGCACCATGCAACGCAAAGAAATTTTGTGGCCAGTGCTCGATTGGTGCTATCGCCTGCTTTCGCCAACGCTGCAAGTGTTGTTTATTCGCTTGGGGATCTTTCGCGGCAGTTGGACGCTCGAATCGGCTGAAGCGATTTGCGCGGGCATTCCCGACGTACCGATCAATGTGGTTGAAGGCTTACAAACCTTGGTCGATAAATCGTTGGTACAGCTTGAAACTCTGCCCAACGGCGATCATCGCTATCTGATGCTTGATGCGGTGCATGCTTATGCCGAGGGTCGTTTACAACGTCGCCGCGAAGCTAACCACTTGCAACGATTGTATAGCTCATACTTTACCCATTTGGCTGAGAGTGCCGAAAAACCCTTGCTCGGAGCCGATCAACCGCTATGGATGGCTCGCTTGCAGAGTGATATTTACAACTTGCGCTCGGTGCTGGATTGGGCGGTTGAGCAGCATCCCGCCACAGCCTTGCGGATTGCTGGCTCGTTGTGGTTGTTTTGGTTTACCAAAGGCTATGCCCAAGAAGCGCGGGTCTGGATTCGCCAAGCATGGCGGCGCGAACACGAAATTGAGCCTGTGGTTCGCGCTAAAGCAGCGATTGCCGCAGGCATTTGTGCCCAATATTTTGCCGATCATGCTGATGCAACGTTATGGTATGAGCGTGGTCAAGCCTTATTCAAGCAAGTTGGCGATACCTTTGGCGAAACCCGCGCCTTGCATAATTTATCGTCATTGGCCTATCAACAACGCTACTATCAAAAAGCAGTGGAGCTTGGCGAAGATGTTGTGGCACGCTGGCAAGCCATGGATGATCGTTCAGGTGAAGCTGCGGCCTTGAGCAATTTGGCCAGCTCCTACACTGGTTTGGGTCGTTTCGATGATGCTGAACGTTGCTACCAACAAAGCTTGCAGATCAATCGTAGCCTTGGCAATCAAGTTGGGATTATTCTCTGTCAGAGTGCTCGTGGCTGGCTCGCCTGTGCGATTGATGATTTGGAATTAGCCCAAGAGGCACTGGAGGAATCACTCAATCTAGCCCTGCAAAACGATGCTCGCAACTTAATTCCTGGTTCGCAGAGTGCATTGGCTAGAGTTTGGTATAAAAAAGGCCAAATCCAACGTGCTTTCGAGCTTTTGCGCCCAGTTTTTGATATTCAAGCTCAATTGCAAAATTTGGAGCAATCGGGCGAAGAGATGATCACTCTCGCGGCAATTTTGGCTGAGCATTATCCCAAATTGGCCCAACAAGCCTTGGAGTTTGCTGAGCGCATGCAAGATCCTTATAACCAAGAGCTTCAGCCTGATCCAGCCACACTGCTCTTTTTCAAGCAAACTGCCGAGCAGGTGAGCCATTTTGTGGGGCAAGCTGCGGCTACATCAACCCTGCCAACAATTAGCGAATTTCTCGATTCGGTCGATCAAACGGTTGATCCACGAGTTTTAGGTTAGCTAACGAATCAAAACAACCCCTCTCTTCATGGTCACGAGAGGGGTTGGGGTAAGCAAAGCAAACCTTCGCTATTCCAAATTGCCGAGTCGGGCATCGAGGTCGTCGAGGGTGTGGGCGAGGTTGACCGTGCGCCAGCTTTTTTGGGGGTGGGTCAAACGCTTGCCATTGGGATCGTTCTCTAATAATGAGTGCAAAGTATCGGCATCATCGCTCGCAAACAGGTGATGTAATTCTTTGGCAACCCGTTGGCGACTGATCTGTACGCCGTGTTTGGCCAAAATCGCCTTGTAATCTTGATATTTATCGGCTAGGCGAATTGTAGCTGATTCGTAGCCATGGCGAGCTAGCAACATGCGCTCATCGTAATGCAGCACATGTTCAGCAAAGACAATTGCATCGTCGGCGCGTGGCTCGATCAAAATAATATCAACATCAGGGTGCTGTTGGCGCAATTTTTTGATGTGATAGTGCAAGCCAGCCTGAATAAACGTGCGAAATACCTGATTGCCAATCGCCTGAATGCCAGCATCGGCGATGCGGCTGCCAAGCTGATGTTTGCGATTATCAAAGGCTACCAGTGGATTGACACAAACAATCAGTTTTGCTCCACGATCAATCGCCACATCGAGGCTGGCTGTGCCGCGCACCCCACCATCAATATAATCAACCCCATTGATCCGAACTGGCTCATAAACGATTGGCATGGCGCTAGAGGCTGCAACCGCCGCCGAAATTGGCACATTACGTAGGTTGCCCTCGCCAAAAACTGCGCGGTCGCCGCTATCCAGCTCGGTCGCTACAATATAAAGCTCACGCTGTAACTCAGCAAAGTGGTTGCTACCGCGCTCAGTCAAGAAATGGCGCAGATAACGTTCTAAGCTATTGGTTGAATAAATGCCATTGGGTAAGCCTTCGAGCAACTTCCAAGCCCAATCGAGGGGGGCAAAATCTTGCGGGCGACGCAAAGTTTCGATTGCTCGTTGGGCTAACAGGCGTGGCAAACGGCGACCACGCTTGATCAAGCCGCGCAAATTGAGCGCCAGAATTTGGTCGCGTTGTAGCCGTTTGGCATCGGGCAAAGCACCTTCGAGAATGCGCAACAACTCGCGGGTGGTGATGCCATTGGCCAAGCACGAGCTAATTAGGCTGCCAGCACTTGTGCCAACATACATATCAAAATCGTTGATGCTTAGGGTTGTGAGGAGATCATCGATGGCACGGAGAGCGCCAATTTCGTAAACGGCACCAGAGATGCCACCACCAGCGAGGACAAGAGCGCGTTTGGATGGGGTTGATTTCTTCATTGATCGTGGCCTCATTGCCATTGGCGATAAATCAGCAAACGAAATGGTGAAACGAAGATTGATTATTTATCGTGCAACAGTTGCTCAACTAGATTGGCTAGTTGCTCAACTTGGCTTTTCAAGCGTTCAACATCAGAGCGATCAGGCAGGTTTTCGGCGTGGGCATGGCCCGAATCTTTCAGCAATAATTGACCCATATGTTGACAGACATCTTCGCTAATTTTGCCTTCATCGAGCAAATGTTCGAGACGTAAGCGAATTTCGGCATCAACAATTTGGCTCCCGCCCAGCGATTGAAACAGATTCCGGCGCATCTGCGAGAGCGTCTCGCCGCTGGTTTGAATCAGATCAGACAAAATCGGAATTGGCAGCGAGCCTGAACGGCGGCCTTTGCTATTGAGCAAAATTTGCGATAAGGTTTGCACCGTCAAATCTTCGCCAGTCACATTATCGACGACCCGAACATCACTGCCTGCCCGAATCAACTTGGCAATGCCATGCAGGGTAATATATTGTTTGGCATTGGTATGATAAAGCTTCCGATTGCCGTATTTCTTAATTAATTCCACAACGCCTCCTACGATCTGAATTGTGCTGCGGGAAACTCATTATAGCACGGTCGTTGCGGGTTGCTGTGCAGTGCGTCATATATTAATAGTGTACCGCTAAATTGGCTTAAAAAGCCGCTAAAACTACTTGGATCGTGGGCTTTCTCATACTACAATACAGCATAGACCTTAGGCTTGAAACTTGTGTTGTGAGGATCGTTATGCCTCGGAAATTGAAATGGCCACTCGCTGGAGCATGGCAACGCCGCTTGATTAAAGCAACTCGCCGTAAAGATGTAACGCTTGAGCAATTTCCGGTTGGCTTGGTTTGGTTTCAAGGCTCACAGGTTTTTTTTAATCAAGCGGTCACGGCGATGATTGGCTATAGCAATGCGGAAATTGCGACAACTGAGCAATGGTTTAGCACCTTGTATGGCCCTGAAGCCGCCAGCATGCGCCAATTGTATGCAACAACCTCGGCAGCGACCTTAGGCCAGACAATCCATGGCTTTGTCGTGAATCGCCAGAACCAAAGTTGCCTTTTAGAATGTACGTTGGCTTCCCATGGCCATCGTCAGGTTTGGTTGGTACGCGATATTACCGAGAGCAATCGGCTTGAGCGCTTGCTGTTGCAAACTGAACAAACCGCCCGCGTCGGCGGCTGGGAGATCGATTTGCGCACCAACCAAGTATTTTGGACGCGCGAAATGTACCATATTTTGGATACCACAGCACACGAATACACGCCCACGATTGAGAATCAGAATTTTTTCCATACCAATGCCACGTTAATCCAACTTGAGGCAATTTTTCGCCAAATGATCGAGCAGCGTGGCTCGTTTGATATGAGTGTGGAAATGCGGACGTTTCGGGGGCGTTCGTTCTGGGGTCGTTTTACTGGGCGAGTTGAGCTAGAGTTTGGCCAGCCAATCAAAATTTATGGCTCGTTGCAAGATGTAACTGAGCACCATCAATTAACTGAGGCCTTGCGGGTGGCCGAGCACGACTATCGCACAATTTTTGAAACCACCAAAATTGGCATCTTTCGCATTACTCCCGATGGACGGGTGTTACGGGCTAATCCGGCGTTGGTGCGCTTGGCGGGCTTTGCCCATGAACATGAATTGGTCGATTATGTGGCCGATTTAACCACGATGTATGTTGAGCCGCAGCGCTTTGAATACTTGCGTGAGCTGCTGCAAACCAATGGCTCGTATGATGAAATTGAATCGGAAGTTTATCGGCCTGCCACTGGCGAACGGATTTGGATCAGCGAGACCTCGCGTTTGGTGTATGCTGAGGATGGCTCGATGCTCTACGCCGAAGGCACGATTCAAGAAATTACGGCACGCAAACAGGTCGAAGAGGCGTTGCGCCATGCCCGTGATGCTGCCGAAGCCGCCAATCATGCCAAAAGCACTTTTTTGGCCAATATGAGCCACGAGCTGCGCACGCCACTGAATGCAATTATTGGCTATAGCGAATTGCTGATGGACGATACTGATTTTGATGATCCGACGATGGTTGAGCAGTTTCGCCATGATATTGCGCAAATTAATGATGCAGGTCATCAATTGCTCAATTTGGTCAACGATGTGCTTGATTTGGCCAAAGTTGAGGCTGGCAAATATCAAGTTGCTGCTGAAACCTTCGATCTCAACAGCCTTGTACGTGATTTGATTGCCACAATTAACCCAATGGCTCAGAAAAATGCCAATAGCCTTTACTTTGAGCCAAACAAACATCTGCCGTTAATTCATACTGATCGCTCGATGTTGCGCCAGATTTTGCTGAATTTATTGAGTAATGCCGCCAAATTTACCAAAGCAGGCAGCATCAACATCAGCGTCAGCTTTGATCCAGCCAGCCAACATGTGCAATGTCGGGTGCGCGATACTGGCATTGGTATGAACGATGAGCAAATGCAGCGTTTGTTTGAGCCATTTACCCAAGGTGATGCCTCGACGACGCGGCGCTATGGTGGCACTGGCTTGGGCTTGGCGCTTTGTCGCCATTTTATCGAACTATTGAATGGCTCAATTCAAGTTGAAAGTGTCTTTGGCCAAGGCTCGATCTTTACCATTGTCTTTCCATGCTTGGTTGAGGCAATTGATTAGGCAGATTGCTACATACTTTGGGAATTTAAGCATGCTGGCTGAGGCCGCTAGCGGCAAGCAATTTAACAACCTTTTGTGCACTTTGTACAAATAGCGTGATTTAAAGTTTGGATAGAATACACAAGTTCTGGTGTGGTGGGATTGCGTATAATGCGACCTGTTGAATGGATCGCGCGTTCCTTGGCAATATCCCAAAACTTTCCCAAGCACAATACTAAACCACCATGCTCGCGGGACACCGAGTATGGCTTTGTTAGTACAAAGGATGACACACCATGACACTTCGCGATTTTCTCGAAATTCCCTACGAAGAGTTGGAAGAACTGAACCTGGCTGCTAAAGCCCAACGGGTTGGCCGCACGCCATTGGACAAGTTGCAAGAAGAGCGCATGCGTTATTTGAATGACGAAAAGCGCATCAAGGCCGTGACCGTCTGTTTCACCGACCTTGAAGGCCGCTTGCATATGCTCGATTACGACAAGAAATTCTTGTTGAAATCAGCTGATAACTTGACCTTTGATGGCTCGTCGATCCGTGGCTTCTCACAACAATCAGAATCCGACTTGCGCTTGGGCATCGATTGGGGTGCATTCTATTGGTTGCCAGCCGATATCTTTGGGCCTGGTAAAGTCTTGGTGTTCGGCCAAGTGTTGGAACGCGATGGTTCGGCCTATCCTGCCGACTTCCGCTCACGCTTGCAAGCCTACACCGCTGAATTATTTGCCAAACAAGGGATTGTTTGTAACGTTGCTAACGAAATTGAAGGCTTCTTGTTCAAGGGCCGCAACGCCGAGCAACACTATCGCGATACTGGTCACTTCGATTTTGTGAGCACTGGCGGCTATTACAACTCATTGCCAGGCGATCCACTGCGCTTGTTCATCGATGCTGCTGCTGAAGCACAACGCGCAATGGGCTTTGCCAATGAAAAAGATCACCCAGAAGTTGCGCCTTCACAGTTCGAAATGAACTACTCCTACACCGAAGCTTCGGTCGCAGCCGACCAAGTGTTGCTGTATAAATTGATTTGTCGCCAATTGGCCTACAAACTCGATTTGACCGCCAGCTTCTTGCCCAAGCCAGTGACTGGTGTCAATGGTAGCGGGATGCACACCAACATGTCGTTGGCCAAGGGCGATACCAACTTGTTCTATGATGCTAACGGCGAAGAAGGCCTCTCAGAATATGGCTGGAGCTATGTTGATCGCATCTTGACCAGTGGCTTGGATCTGTGTTTGTTGCTGAATTCCAGCGTCAACTCATATCGCCGCCTCGACCCACACTACGAAGCGCCAAACCAAATCAAGGCTTCGGCGATCGACCGTGGTTCGATGGTGCGGATTCCATTGGGCAACGCTCGTTCAGCACGGATCGAAGTGCGCTCGATTGCTCCAGATGCCAACCCACACATGGCGATTTACTCGATCTTGAAAGTTGGTTTGGAAGGGCCAAAGGCCGATACTTCAGTTCGCAAGGGCGCAAAAGTATTGCCAGACAACATCTACGATGCAATTGATGCCTTCCAAGCAAGCGAAATTATCGCTTCAGTCTTGGGCGAAGAAATTCAATCCAAGTATGCTGAATTGAAAATTGCCTCGGCTGATCGCTGTCCACATCGCTTGGGCACGTTGATCAAGCGCTCGGAAGTTCAATTCCACCACGAAGTGACCAACCAATTCCTCTGGAGCAAGTTCTAATTCTTGGTTCGAGGTTAAGTCAACGCCCAGGGCAATTGCTCTGGGCGTTGCTGTTTTTAGGCTTTTCATGCCCTCACCCCCTAGTCCCCTCTCCCGCCGAGCAGGCGAGGGGGAAACCTTCGATCATGATCATTGGATCTCCCCTCGCCCGCCGCAGTGGGCGAGGGGTCGGGGGTAAGGGCACTTATCTATTTACGAGTATAAGGCAGCCAAACATGTTCAGTTAGGCTTTCGGGTGGGATGGTTGGCCGTGGCGTTGGGCTGGGGGTTGGGGTGGCCGAGCCAGGCGGAGCCATATAGGGAAATTGCTGAGTCCCAGTGCGAATTACATCATCACCAAGCACAATATTTTCATCAACAATCATATTGCCATACACATCGGTGGTGCGAAAGCTGTAGGGGCCAGTACCCATGCCAGCCTCGGCAATAAAATAATTGAAAATAAAGCGTGGAGCAACTTTATACGCCGCCTGACCCATGCGATATTCAAATTTGGCAATCGCATTACGATGATTGCGGGGCTGCACCGCCGTCCACCATTGACTGCTACCATCTTTAAAATGATAACTGACCTTGCCTGTGGTCGCTGGATTGCTGATTAATTGCCAAGTAATTGGCACAATGCCCGTAACTCGATTAGCGATGCGATCGAAGGCTTGCGGGCTGAGGTCGATATGCCCAGTTTGGCATTCAGGGCAGCGGTCGGTAATTTGAACTGTGACCGATCCTAATGGCCCTGTAATTTTAACGAACGCGCCACAATAATCAGCGGTGGCATAATCGGGGTTATTCATAGCTCCAAATAGCAAATCGCTGGGCACAGGAATACTACAATTGCCCAAACCAGTGGCGGTGTAATAGGTAGCTTGGCCTTGGCGAATTGCCCATGGATTGGTGATTGTGGCCGGATTTTGGGCAAAGCTCTGTTGCTGCCAAGCATAACTCCCAAATATCACCATGAACAAACTTACAAACAATAGCCAACGTACAGCATGAGTGCGAACAAGCATACAACCTACCTTTAACTAATAATTAATAGTTGCCACTCTACGCAATGCGGTGGTTGCTGTCAAGTTTGGTTAACATCAAAACAGCACCACCCGTTGATGGGTGGTGCTGCGAGTAAATCACATAGCGAATTTAGGCGTTGGTTTGCGCGATTGGTTTGAACCAATTCAGTTTTAAGCCTAGCCAAACGACCAAGGTTGCCAAGCCAATGCACAAGCCTGATGCAATAAAGACCAATTGTGGCCCTGATATATCGAACATATAGCCACCCGCTTGGGTAGCCAACAACGGCGACAAACCACCAGCAATCGCACTGATCAAGCCTTGCGCGGTTGCCAGCAAGGTGGTTGGAATGCGCTCGGTAATTAGGCGAATGATCGCCACCGAGTACAAGCCAAATCCACAAGCCCGAAACATGCCAATTGGAATTAACATCCAAGCTTCGCTCACCATGCCGCTGCCAATAAACCCTAGCCCAAGAATCAAGGTTGAAACGGCTAGTGTTTTAGCTGTGCCAAAGCGAGCGATCACCCGATCGGCGTTGAGCATCACTGGCACTTCGGTACTGGCGATGACACATGGCAAAACCCCCAGCATGATGGTGCTCCCACTGATCCGTTGAATCAGGTTGCCATCGAACATTGAAACCATGCTAAAGGCAGCCCCAACCAAACTAGTGATCACGACAATTGCGATAAAAGCGGCATCACGGGGCGCTTTCGCCGATTTGGCAGCAGTTTTGCGCAATTCAGGCGTATGATCAAGGCTATTGGCTACGATCGCGACCAAGCCAGTCATCAAGCCAGTCAATATAAACATGGTTGGATAGCCCGTTTTGGCCCACCAAATACCACCTAATAATGAGGTGACGGCATAGCCAACTGAACCCCAGAGCCGCAATTTGCCATAGGCCAGTTGATGACGCACGGCCATGCCTGCGATCATGCTATCAGCCAATGGCGCAATTGGCCCGCGTACCACTGCCAAAACGACCATCACTGGCAAGATTGTAAAGAAGGTTGTTGGAAATGCCAAGGCAATTTGGCTTAACCCCGTTAAGGCCAACATGCTTAGGAGTAACTGCACATGCCAGCCACGTCGATCGGCTGTTGCACCCACCAATGGGTTGAACAACAGCACTGCTAGCGGGCTAATTGCCCCAAACATGGCTATTTGTTGCCCACTTAAGCCAAGGTTGGTGAAATATACATTAATGAATGGAATATACATCCCAACGCTTGACCAAAAACATAAATAGTACAAACTACCCCGAACCCCGGGACGTGCATTCGACCGCCAGAGCGCCAAACGGCTGCCCATACGCTGACTCCTCATAGATTCCAACAATATGCCAACGAGTGAAAGGAAGCCATGCTGGGTATTTTGCGCATACAACAAAGCTGGCGAGTGCTACGCCTGCCTCGCCAGCTTCATTGCCGCGGTTCTGCATCTGTAGATTGCAAAAAAACGAGCGCTTTCTAGAGCGGCTCGTTCTTGCAAAGCATGGGTCTTACTTCACTTCTGTAACGATACAGCTAATTTCTGAAATTGCAAGTATGATCATATGATAACGTTCGAGTAGTCCCTCATCCCCCACGCAGGTGAGGGGATAGGCAAGCGGGATTTTGCTGAGGCCGCATTGTTGATTAACGCCTAGACAGCTATGGTACAGTATGCAAGCTATCATCATACTTTCATTGCGAAAGGACATTGCTGTCATGACTGGTCTGCGTCGGCTTCTTGGTTTACTCGTTTTAGGATTGTTGGCGCTAGGCCTGCGTCAACCGACTACTCAAGCGGCTCCCAACGATAGTTTACACCTCACGCTGGGCAACCCTAGCAATGCTGTAGCTGATCCTTTAGTGCCAAATAATTATTTAATTGAACGTACCCAGTATGCCTTGGCCTATCAGCGCGATGCGGGAATTCCAGCATGGGTCAGTTGGCATTTGGAAGTGCAAGATTTGGGCAGCACTTCGCGCGGCGATTTTGCGGTTGATACCAGCTTGCCCAGTGGTTGGTATCGTGTCGCGACCAGCGACTATAGCGGTAGCGGCTATGATCGTGGTCATATGACCCCATCGGGCGATCGCACCAGTTCGCGGGCAGCCAACGATCAAACCTTCATTATGTCGAATATTATTCCTCAAGCGCCCGACAACAACCAAGGCCCATGGAACGATTTGGAAAACGATAGTCGTACCTGGGCACGCGCTGGCAATGAGTTATACATTATTAGTGGTGGCTATGGTACGAAAGGCACGATTGCTAGTGGTCGGGTGTTAATTCCTGCGGTAACGTGGAAGGTGATTGTGGTGCTGCCAGTGGGGAATGATGATGCCAATCGTGTGGCCGCCAATACCCGCGTGATCGGGATTTGGATGCCAAATGATCAAGGAATTCGGAGTAATGCTTGGGAGCAATATCGGGTCAGCGTCGATTATATTGAAAGTATGACTGGCTACGATTTTCTCTCGAATGTACCAACTGCGATTCAAGCGATTGTCGAGGCGCAGGTTGATGGTTCGCCGGTAGTAACCGTCACGCCTGGAACGGTTTCGCCAACTGCGACGCGCACGCCAACCGCGACTCCAACTGCTACCCGTACCGCTACCCCTACAGCAACGACTAGCGCAACCGCTACGCCAAGCAATACGCTTACCCCAACTGCGACAGTAACCACAATTCCTAGCGTAACCCCATCGATCACGGCCAGTGCTACGCCTTCAGTCAGCGCAACTGTGGTTATTCCTCAATATTATTCGTTTTTGCCCTACGTCACTCAATAACTAAAAAAATGCCGCATCCTGCTAGCGATACTCCTAGCAGGATGCGCTTGTCGAGCGGTTCATCAGGCAGCCAATAACTCAGTTAAAGGCTGCTCGATTTCAGCAAGATTGAGCCAATAGAGGCCAAGATTGGCGTGTGGATTCAGCAGCGTAATTAAAATATGGTTGTGAATTGGCCGAATCAGACACAAGCCTTGCTCCGTCCGAATAATGCTTTCTTCGGTTTGTCCTAGGGCGGCACTAGCCGCAACTTTATCGGCAATCCGCAGCCATGGGCTACCGATTGCGGCAAGTTGCTCGGCATTAATCGCTTGGGGCAAGGTTGAAACCAGCAGATCGCCATTAACAGCGATTAATGCTGCGCCAATCAGATCGGTGCTATGGTGGGCTAATTGCTCAAATAGCGCTTGCACTTTAGCTGATTGATCAAAGTGATTGGGAGTAATATATTCTTTTTGGATAGAGCTAGCGGTGGGAAGTGTACCACCCAAGGCGGTCATGATCCGTTGGATTGATTCTGGTTTATTCATGTTGTAACTGTCTACTATGTGATGGCTTGAATGATCTAAGGCGTTGCGGAGATGGTCGGGTAAGTTGGATTGCTGTGATACAAGCAAAACGACAGGGCCAGTGATCCAGGGCTGGATTTGGTCGGCCAATGTGAGCATAGCTGCATTATCGTTGATTGAATCGATTAACACAATACAGCTAGTTACGGTTTGCGCGAGGTCATGCAACACAGGGCTAGCACTCGCGGGGATGCCATACCAGACTGAACGCTGTTCGGCGTAGTCTAAATGGCCTATATCCATGGCGATGCATTGCGAGCTTGGCATGCTCGAAAGCTCTAGCTCATGGCTGCTCCAGGTGTCACAGATTTGCTGAATAAACTGGGTTTTTGGTGCTGCTTCAGCACCAACGACTAAGATTCGCTGAGTTGTCATGGCTACGATGCTCCTGTATGATCGTTGGTGTTGAGCCTAAACTGCATTTAGTATGCAGCTAAAAAGAGCGTTTGTAGACAGTCTATATCAATTTCCTAACAAAATTGCTTACGTAAGCAAACTAATCACCTACGTTGCAAAAAATCTACCCTAAGCGGTAGATTTCACCAAATATGGGTTGCACCATATAGGGGATGGCACAAAGATTATGCTTATGTTAAAGTTTTGTTATTGATTATAGGTTGATTGCTGAATCGCAATTTTAGCTATCTATAGAGCAAGAAGCTTGCCAACGAAAGTTTACTATGGTAGTAACACTCCAAATCCAAGACGCATTAAAACAATCGACAAATCCTGCCCATACGATCGATTTATTGAATGTATGGGCCGCAAATTTACGCCACACCGATTTAGCGCAAGCTTGGAAATTAAATTATCAAGCCGAACATCATGCTCGTAATGGCATGTTTGCCCATACTCCTTATTATCAAGGTTTAGTTGAATGTTGGTATTGGCGCGGCAAATTTTATAGCGTGCATAAAAAATATGCTGATGCACTTGGTTGTTTTTATAAAGCAATCGAATATTGTGATTATGTTGATGATGCATTACTTAGCTTTGAGAATCAGGCTGCTTGCTATTATCAAGATGCGCCCGATCAGTTTATTGAAAATTGGGTTGATAAATTAGCATTGCATAATATTCTTGGCGTAACCTTAGCCTTGCAGTCGCAGCTTGATGCAGCTCTGGAGCATTATCTGATTGCTGAAGAAATTGCAATTATGCACCAAAATGAATGGATGCAAACAATTCTCAATAGCAATATTGCCTATTTATATCGTGTGCTTGAGCAACCAATCGAGGCCGAAAATTATTTGCAACGGGCTTTTCAGCGCTTACCCGAAGCTTTAGAAACTCAAGCCCAAAAACGTTTGTATGCCACGATGCTAGATAATACCTGTTGGGTTGCGCTTGAACATGGTCAATTGTACGATGCTTTAATCTATGCCAATGCCAGCTTGGAATTGTATCAAGCTCTGAATTGGTCGCAGGGCATTGTCGAGGTTTTGAATATTCTAGGGGTGGTTTATCAGCGATTTGATCAAGCTGAACGGGCCATGGCCGAGTTTGAAGCCAGTTTTGAGTTAGCTCAACGCCTTGGCTTTCAAGAAGATATGATTTTTTCCTTGATCCAGCGTGGTATGCTAGTAGCAACCCAACCGGATTACACCCAAGCCCTAACCTTGATTCACGCTGGTTTGGCCTTGGCCTTGGATACCGATGATCTTAGCCAACAAGCCTTGGCTCATAAAGCCCTAGCCGATGTGTACGAACAAACCAACGCTTGTGCCGAGGCCTTGTACCACTTCAAACACTACCATCAGATTCGCGAAAACCTGTTTAACGAGCGCTCAGATCAACGGTTACGGCTATTGCAAGTGACACATCAAGTACTTCAGGCTCAACATCAAGTACGGTTTTATTATCAAAAAACACAGGAATTGGTGGCTGAGATGCAAGAACGTGATCGCCAACGAATTGAATTGGAACGATTAGCAACGATCGATAGCTTAACTGGCTTATACAATCGTCGCCATTTTTTGGGCTTGGCTCAAAGCTTGTTGGAGCAGGCTTGGCAGGCTGGCAATGCTTTGGCCATTTTGCTGTTTGATATTGATCATTTTAAGCAAATTAACGATCGCCATGGCCATCATATTGGCGATCAAATGTTGCAATTGGTGGCCACGACGGCCCAAGCAGCCTTGCGCCAATCTGATTTGCTTGGGCGTTATGGCGGTGAGGAATTTGTGGTGATGCTGACGCGGGTGAGTAATGCCGAGGCGCTGTTGGTGGCCGAACGCTTGCGCAGCGCGATCGAACAGCTAATATTAACCGACAACCAGCAATCGGTTACGACTTCGATTAGCGTTGGTTTGACGCTGAGCTACCCGCATGCTGAAATCCCCTTGGAGCGCTTGATTCAACAAGCCGACCATGCGCTCTACCAAGCCAAAGCCGCTGGCCGCAACAATGTGCAAATCTATTCAGCCTAAATTGATTGCGCTCACCCTCTAGTCTATAAGGGTAGTGTATTGTTCACCACCCTTCCGTCCCGCCTCAAGGCGGGAGACGCAGGGGGCTTTAATCCCCCTGCACCCCCTAAATGACAATTTAGGGTTTAGGTGCATTCACTAATGAACCAGCGTATTGGTGGTTCTCAATTGAGACCTACCCTATTATGAAGACTGGAACACCCCTCGATCGCCGCAGTGGGCGAGGGGTTGAGGTGAGGGTCATCTAGGCAGTTTGTTCGCTGCGCCGTTTGGCCGCATCTTCGCGCCAGAGGGTGATAAACAAGCCCACTGCGCCAAACGAAATCGCCATATCGGCAATATTAAACACTTGGAAAATTGGCAGCGGAATCAAATGAATCATATCGACCACAAAGCCATAGATAAAGCGATCGATAACGTTGCCCAATCCGCCAGCAATAATCGCTGCCACCGAAATTTGACCAAGCAAACCCGCCTCGCCAAACCATGTGCGTGAACGAATCAACATAAAAGCAATTACGCCCAGCGCCATAATGCCAAGCAGCAGCGAGTTATTTTGCAAAAAGCCAAACGCCACGCCGCGATTTTCAACATAGACCAGCCGTAAAATGCCAGGAATTGGCTCATGGCCTGGATTGCCCAAGGGCGTAAGCGTGTCGAGCGCCCACCATTTGACCCAGCGATCAAGCGCCAAAATCGCCAAAACCATTATTCCAAGGCTTAGATAGCGTTTGGTTAATTTCATAATTTGGTTAAAATTTCCGGATCACCAGTGGTGATCGCTAGTTGATGTTCAAATTGAGCCGAACGAGAGCCATCGGCGGTTTTGGCAGTCCAGCCATCGCGTAGCAAGCGAGTGCGGGCCGAGCCGATGTTGACAATTGGTTCGATTGTGAGCGTCATGCCTGCTCGCAGTTTTAGCCCTTTGCCCCATTCGCCAAAATTAAAAACATCAGGTGGCGTTTCATGCATTTTGCGGCCAATACCATGGCCCGTGTATTCGCGCACCACCGAAAACCCTTGGCTTTCGGTGTATTCTTGCATTGCTGCGCCAATATCGCCGATGGTTTTGCCGGCGCGGGCTTGGGCGATCCCACGCCACATCGCTTCCTCAGTTACCTTCATCAACTTGGCGCTTTGCGAATCGAGCTTGCCTACCGCGTAGGTTACACACGAATCGCCATGCCAGCCATCTAAACATGCTCCAATATCGATTGAAACAATATCACCATTGCTCAGCCGCGATTTATCAGGAATGCCATGACATACTACATCGTTGACCGAGATACAGGTTGAGGCTGGAAAACCGCCATGGCCTTTGAATGATGGGGTTGCGCCATGATCACGCAAAAATTGCTCGACCCGCTGATCAAGCTCCAGTAAGACTGCTCCAGCCACCACATATTCGCGCAACATCGCATGGGCTTTGGCAACCAATTGGCCAGCTTTGCGCATTTCATTAATTTGCGATTGATTGTAGATTCTGATTGCCATTGTTTAAAGCACCGTTAAAATATCTGGTTCACCATCGGTGACCGCTAGTTGATGTTCAAATTGAGCTGAGCGTGAGCCATCGACCGTTTTAACCGTCCAGCCATCTTTGAGCAAGCGCGTGGCATAGCTACCAACATTGACCATTGGCTCGATTGTGAAGGTCATGCCAGCGCGTAAGCGCAAGCCTTTGCCCCACTCGCCATAATGCAAAACGGTTGGTGCTTCGTGCATGTTGCGGCCAATCCCATGGCCTGTGTATTCACGCACAACGGAGAAGCCTTGACTTTCGGTATATTCTTGGATGGCCGCGCCGATATCGCCAAGCGTATTGCCAGCCCGCGCTTGGGCGATGCCCCGCCACATGGCTTCTTTGGTGACATCCATCAATTTTTGGCTTTGCGCGTCGATCGTGCCAACCGGATAGGTCACGCATGAATCGCCATGCCAGCCATCGAGAAACGCGCCAATATCGATTGCCACCAAATCGCCATCTTTTAAGCGCGATTTATCCGGGATGCCATGGCAAATCACATCATTAATTGAAATACAGGTTGACGCTGGAAAGCCTTTATAATTTTTAAACGATGGGGTTGCGCCATGTTCACGCAGATATTCCTCGACCAATTGATCGAGATCAAGCAAAACTGCGCCAGGAACAACATATTCGCGCAGCATGGCATGGGTTTGGGCAACCAAACGGCCTGCATTGCGCATTTTTTCGATTTGTGTGCTGTTGCGTAAAACGAGTGTCATGTGTTTATTCCCCAATCCATGTACGCCAATCGTCGCCAACCAAGCCACGATCCCGCGCAGATTGCATGGTCTGGCGGCAGGCACAGGTTGGTGCTGTGGGCAAATGTTGTGCAACGCTTGCAATTAATGTATTGCCAAGTTTACTGGCGGCTGTGCCGACAATTCCGACAACAGCGTAACATAATTCTAATTCTTTCGCGAGGTAGGCCGCTGGTGCTGCGCTGCGACTCAGGCCATGGGCTTGCCAAGTTTGGGCAGCCTCAAGCGTGGTGTCGGCCTCGCCAACCGCCAGTGTACCACGACTAAACACCCGTTGGCTGATGCTTTGGGCGGCGGTTAATAAACTAGCTCGCAAATCGGGACACCAAACCGAGTTCTGGCCAATAAAGCCATAGCCGCGATTGCGAAAGAAGGTCGATGACCGTTGCTGGGTCAAATCCACCAGTTGGTCTGGAATTAAGATATCATCAGGTTGCAGCAAGCCATCGCACGGCAGCATGCTGACCGCTTCGATGATCCAAGTGACCCCTTGGGATTTAGCGGCATAAATTGCGGCATGCGGATTTGGTTCATCAAGCAGAATTGCCAAGGAGCCGCCAGCGCTGCTTTTGGTGGCAAACATCGCCAGCCCAAACGGGGTATTGAGTGAGGTTATGGTAAAGCTCATTGGGTGCTCACCTCGTTAGTTGCCAACAATTGCTCGGCAGTCGCTAGCACAATTTGCAGACAAGTTTGGGCGACTTCGACTCCAAAGAAACGTGGTGCGCCAGTGCTTGGTTCCACGCCAGTGGCAAAATTGGTCACATAGGCCAACGAGGCAAATTTAATGCCTAATTCGTAGGCCAATAATACTTCTGGCACCAGCGTCATGCCCACCACATCGGCTCCAAAATTGGCCCAAGCCCGAATTTCGGCGGCGGTTTCGAGGCGTGGCCCTTCTGAACAGGCATAGGTGCCACAATCGAAGCTGCGGGCTTGATAGCGTCGCGCCTGCTGGTAAAGCACGCTGGCGCTGGCTGGATCAAACACCCGCTGAGCAATCTGCCAAGCACTGGCGTTGGGCAGATCGCCAGCAAAATTGATCGGGCGGGTTTTGGTGCCATTCAGCACATGGTTGAGCACGACCAAATCGTGTACTTGCAATAATTGATTGATTGCCCCGACCCCGTTCCAGCTAAGAATGTTTTGGTAGCCCAGCTCTTTGGCGGCCCAAATATTAGCGCGACTATTGACGAAGGGCGGCGAAACATCCAAACGGCCCCAACCGTGGCGCGAAGCAAGGCCAATTTTGCCAGCAAAACGCTCTGGTTGATAGATCGAGCCAGCTGTGCCGTAGGGCGTTTCAATCGTTTGGTAATTGCCAGCTCCCAGCGTGGCCTCAAGCTCAAGAAAATAAGTTCCTGTGCCACCGAGCAATAAAATCATGCGCCCCCCAAATACATCAAATCATCGTCATCATCATGCTCATTGCTCGGCGCTGATTCATCCAAAAATTCAGCATCAGCATACTCAATTAGATGGCCAGTAAATTGGCCATTCAAGGCGAAGACTAAGCCAATACAACCAAAACTGATTGCATGCGGCAGAATCGTCAAGAAATCAATCCCGCTGCTTTGGCCTGTCCAACGAGCATGGACTTGAATCACGATGATTAAAAATTGGGTGGCTAGCAACGCAGCGATAGCGCTGGGTGGGGCGCTAGGCAGACCATCCCAAGCGTCTCGACCAGCTTCAAGTGCTCGCCATGCAATAAAACCAGACATAATTAATAAAAACCAACCAGTCCAGCCATCTTCGGTAAAGAGGAAGCGTAGCAGGCCACACCAAACTACAAAAAATGCGCCAAATACCAAGCCGAGCACCAACATCAATCCAGTTACAATTATATGGGCGGCCTTGCGCTGTTGCATGCTGCTCTCCTATAACGCCATCACAGCTTCGCGTAAGGCCTGAACTAAATGTGGATCGCCCTCGATGCTGACATTAGCGGCACTTTTGCGACCAAATAAATACAGCAAAATCTCACCTGGCTCACCAATTAATTTAACCGCTGCATCAGCGAGGTTAGCTTGGCGTGGAAATCCAGTGCCAACCTGAAAGGCCAAGGACTTGCCATTGGGCCGGACTAGCGCAATAATTCCAGGCGTTTTGAACGAGCGCAACATCATTCGCGCATTGATATGGAGCAATTTCCAAATTAAATCTTGGACTGCTGGCGGCGAGACGCGGGGTTTATTCAAGCCAGCACGGCGTAAATCTTCGTTATGTACCCACTGCTCAACAAAATTAGCCAAGGCTGCGCCAGGTAAGCGAAACGCTAATGGCGGGCCATTGCGCAGTTTTTGCAATAAGGCAAACCGACCTTGCTTCAAGGCCTGTTGCATCAAGTCGTCGGGGTGCAAACCGAGCTTGCCTTTGGTTGATTCGGCGAAGATAAAGCGGATAGGTTGAGTTTCACGGGCGACCATATGCGCCACCAAATGCGTGACAGTCCAGCCTTCGCAAAGCGTCGTGGCCTGCCATTGTTCTTCAGTTAACGATTCAAGTAATGCCACGGCATCAGCGCGTTCTTGTTTAAGCAATTGCGAAGCATTCATGGCAACTCCAAGCACTAAAATTCTCAAGATATTGTATCATGCTTCACATTGTGGCGATGGCTAGAGGTTGATCTGCCAATGGGTAGTATTCCAATTTGCTAGTGCTCTATGCTATACTACATTTGTGCTAAATCGGAGTGAATTATGCCATCAAAACGCCAATCGCTATCAGGATTGAGCCAATCCAAGCCTGTGCTTTCTCATGCTGCTCCAAGCACAGTTGGCCGCAAAAAAAACTTTGAGTTAACTATTGCCCCAGCCCAAACGCTTTGGCACAATGAAACCATTAACTTGCATTATGGTGATAGTCTGAACCTGTATCAAGCGTGGGATGCACCAACGGTGATCATTTCTGATGGTGCTTATGGAGTATTGGGCTTCGATGGCGATCCCACCAATCATCAAGATTTACCCGATTGGTACGAACCACATATCCAAGCTTGGACAGAGCGAGCATTGCTATGGACAACACTATGGTTTTGGAATAGTGAAACTTGGTTGGGCTGCGGTGCATCCAGTTTTGGAGCGTTATGGCTGGCGCTATGTGGGCACAAATATTTGGGATAAAGGCAAAGCTCATATTGCTGGTAATGTAAATACCAAGCAATTACGCCAATTTCCGGTTGTTACCGAACTATGTGTTCAGTATATTTTTGAGCCAAAGATTAACGGATTAAGCTTAAAACAATGGTTGCTTTACGAGTGGCGGCGCACAGGTTTAGCATTGCGTGAAGCCAATCGAGCCTGTGATGTAGCCGATGCTGCTACACGTAAATACCTTAATCAAGGGCATTTGTGGTATTTTCCGCCGCCTGAACGCTTTGAGTTATTGGTGGATTATGCCAATAGCCATGGCGTTGTCACAGGTCGGCCCTATTTTTCAATCGATGGCAGTCGGCCTGCAACAGCTGCAGAATGGGCTACTATGCGGGCAAAATTTTACTGCCCATATGGCTTTACCAACGTTTGGCAGCGCGATGCTTTACGCAATGCTGAACGAATTAAGACACCTCAAGGCAAGGTAATTCATCTTAATCAAAAGCCGCTCGATTTGATGGAACGGATTATTGCCGCTAGTAGTGATCCTGATGATGTAATTTGGGAGCCATTTGGTGGGTTATTTAACCACTGTTGCTAGTTAAACGACGATTCTTTGTGTACCTGAACAGACTTGCTTAACGCACGCATGTCCTCGATGATGGATTTGCTACAACCCCATCAGGAGGACATGCCATGCGTACCGATGAGATTATCATCCGCTTATTTTGTATTGTCGATGATCGGCTCGGTGCTGTCAAAAAGCATCCGCTCGCCAACCTGCACCCCAGTGAAGTCGTCACCATCGGGTTGTTGTTGGCGCTCAAAGGGCGCAGGTATCGATCGTTTTATCGGTGGTTATCCGCAAATTATCGCCATCTGTTCCCGGCATTGCCAGAACAATCGCGGCGCTATCGGGTGCTGGTTAAGGCCCACGGCTATACCGACCTATTTTTGGCCGATCCCACGATCCTCGGCATCATCGACTCATTTGGCATCGAACTGGTGCATCCCAGGCGCGAAGGGCGCAGTGCTGCGCCGCTGGGCAAGAAAGGCATCTCGAATCACCGCTGGATCGTGGGTATTAAGCTGGCGTGGCTGATTAATCAGCGCGGCGAGGTCGTCGAATGGTCGTGGATGCCAGCCAATGTCAGTGATCAGGAATTTCGCGATGTGGTAGCGTGGCAGGAGGGCCAAACCATCGCCCTCGGTGATCGTGGGTTTCGGGTACGCGCTGATGAGGATGATGGCGTGCCGATCAAAATTTGTGCCCGTGGGGATTGGAACTGCCGCTTTTTGATCGAAACGACCTTCAGTTTATTGGAACGCGTGTTTCAGATCAAGCAACTCACGCATCGGACGGATCGGGGCATTGATCTGCGCTTAGGCTTTGTTGCGGCATGCTTTAATTGTTTGTTACAGCTCACGCATGGCAAACTATCATTCCTTGATTTTGTGATTTGAACTAGCAACAGTGGTTACATATTCAGGAACCCAAGCGATGAGCACCATATAGATATTTTGATTATCAAAATGGTTTACGCTATCCTTAAATCGTACTGTGATTTCGGTAGCTAGCGGAAACCACGCTTTGATTTCAAAACCTGGACTAGGCTTAATTAGACCTTGAAAAATTGCATCGGGAAACCCTGGATCTTGGCGAACCCAAGCCCCAAGGTCTTTAAATTGATTGTTTTTATTGAGTAGTTCAACAATATTGAATTCAATCAAATTCCCAATTAATGGAGATAGTTTTGAAATAATTTTAAGTAGGTTCAGTGCAGCAGCGGTAGAAATTGGCTTGCTCAGTTGAAGCACATCAAATGTATGGCCAATCATTTGATTAAGTTGGATAATCGCTTGTTTGAGAATTGTATTAGTATCCATATATTCTCTCAATTAAAAGAATCGAATGTAGCTAACCAATAAAAGCACACCTTCCACAACCCGCGATTGCTCGCTAGCAGTTTCAGGTAAACCGCGCAGCACCACGATTGCAATAACCAAGAGAACTAATAAGACTAGGCCAATTGAAATAATCGAAATTGGTGGCATGGTGGCTGAAGTCGGTGTTTGTGGCGCAATTATTGGTTGTGGTTGGCGCAGTTTTAGGGGCGTTGGCGGTTGGGCGGCTTGAGTTACAGTAGTTGGTTGATCGAGGGCGGCGAGGCGTTTTTGGGCGGTTTGGTTTTGTGGTTCTAGCGTCAAAACCCGCTGTAAACATTCGCGCTGGCGTTCAGGCTCGTGCACTACTTCGCTGAGCATCAGCCATGCTAAAACATTCAGCGGTTCTTGTTGAATGACCTGAGCTAGATGACCACGGGCACGGCTGAGATCGCCGCTGAGTAAGGCTGCTTGGGCTTGATTGATTAATTCGTTCATGGAATTGCACCTATTTGGTTAAAAGAGCAGCAGTATTTTAACCAAAAACCAAGGTTCCATGTTGGTTCTAGGCTCCCCTCACCCCGACCCCTCTCCCACTGCGGTGAGCGAGGGGAGTTTCAATGGTCATGATCTGGGGGTTCCCCCTCGCTCGCTCGGCGGGAGAGGGGGCTAGGGGGTGAGGGCCGTGTATTATTTATGCGCCAACGCGGGCGATCCATAGTTGTGGGTTGCGAATTTCTTCGAGGGTTGGCAACATTGCTGGGCCTTCCCAAACACGGGCAGCTAATTCCTTGCCACCATGATCAGCAATTGCATTAACGAAGCGTTCGCCTTGTTCGTATTGCTGCATTTTGAGGCTCATACCTGTGATACGATTGAACAATTCATCGAAGATCGAGCGTTTTTCTTTGCGATCGCTCATGCGAGCTTCGATCTGCTCGAAGTTTGGCAGAATTTCGCGGCCAACCGCATTCATAATGTGGTTGCTATAGCCTTCGACCAACGACATCAAGGCTTGGAGTTCGCTAAATACTTGGCGTTGGGTTGGAGTCAACAGCTGCTCCATCCAATGGCCATCGTTGGGGGTTTTGCTATTGTTGAAAATGCGGTTGATGAAGTTGCCAACGCCATTGCGCAGCGCATCGAGTTGGCCGCCAAGCTCGTTGAAATAGCGCTGAATTAAGTTGCTGAAATGGTCGCGCACCCAGCCATAGGCTTCAAACTCATAGGCATGGGTGGTTTCATGCAGCGTAATCCACAAGCGGAAGTCATGATCATCAACGCCCAAACCTTGTTGCACGCGGGCAATATTTGGCTCAACAAAATAGAGCATACCTGGCTCAGCTTGCGGCGAAAGCAAACTGAGATCGTATTGACCTAGGACTTTTCGCGCTAAAACCCCAACCATTGCCCCAACTTGTGCGCCGACAAATGCCCGATTGATCGCATTGACTGATGGATTACGGCCTGCATTTTGAGCTGCTTGGCGATAAAGTTGCTCAATTGGCTCAAACAAGCGCTCAAATGAACGCAAATTGGCATCGATCCACTCTTTGCGATCAACGACTTTGACCCGCGAGAGCGTTTCGGGCAGCTTGACGTTCAAATAATCGTCGATTAAGGGCTGGCTGCGCTCAACCATTTGATCGTATTCGGCTTGGCGCTCAGCCCGATTGATCACGGGATGCTCTTGCCATTGCGAGACTCGCAGGGCAATCATGCGGGCAACCGACCAATCGATCAGTTTTTGTGGGGTTGTATAATCGTAGATTTTTTGGCCTTGTTGGCGGGTTTTATTGGCGAGATAGCGTGCGCCAGCGCCTGCGGCGGCACTGATCAATAGCACACTCCCAAGTTGCTTAATTGATAAACGTTTTGTCCTCACGTTTCGACATCCTTTCCGCTGGCACAAACGCCATTCACTTCAGCATAACACGAGCATTTGGGTGGGGCTAGGCGTGCCAAGCTTTTCTAACACTTTGTTAAGCTCAATAGGCTACCCGTAGATCGCCGACGCGGCGGGTAATGCGCAGTTGATCGCAGTGTTCGAGCATGGCTTGGGCATATTTACGGCTGGTTTGCCAAGCATCACGGGCTTGGGCAAGACTGATGCTTTGGCCAGCAGCAAGTTGCTCTAGCACCCAAGTATGCATCTGGTGGTATTGCTTCGGCAAGAAATAGACCTCTGCGCCAATCTGAATCAATTGCTCAGTTTGTAGTAGATAGCGCCATAGTTCTGGATCAAGCTTGGGCCATTGCTCACGGCTTGGCGGTAGGGCTGGGTTGCTCTGCCACAATCCCAACAAGGCTTGGATTTGGGCTTGTTGACCGGGGCTAGGTTGGGCTTGATGTTCAGTCAGCTTAATCTGCGTAGCTTCAACACTTAGCCATGGTTGTGCAGCTAAAGCATTTAATATTTGATTAAAGCTGTTGGCTGCTAAACCCATCCGTTTGCGTAATTCCTCGCGGGGCATAGCTGTGCGCAACGGCCACATGGCATGATATTCGGCCAGAATCTGGCGCAAATTGGCTTGTAATTGGCTCCAATAAGCTGTGCTCGTAATTAAACTGCTGGCCGTGAGTGTCGCCATTGTTGCTGAGACGATGCTGATTAAGCCGTTGTTGCAGCCGATATTGAGCGCGGCTAGGGCAGTTGGCGAATCGAAGCCGCTGCGTTGTTGCAGCTCCTGCCAGGTTAAACATTGCTGTTGAATGTGCTGTAACAGAATTTCATGGGGCAAGCCATTGGCTAGTTGTTGCAACTGTTCAATCACAGCTGGGCGCATACGCCGATGCCGTTGTGGATGCGCATCGAGCACCCGTATTCCCGCCACTGTGGCGGCTGGCGAGGCACGCCGTAAAATTCCACGATCGCCGCGTTGGGCAATGGTTGGGTGTTGTAAACGCAATTGGCCAAAGGCTTGCTGCTTGGCTGGCAACGTGTCGCAATCGAGCAAGGCGAGGGTGCAACTCAGTTCGGCGCTCCCGAGATAGAGTTGTAGAGGCTGATTATGGCTCAAGCTTGGGGCAGCGGTGGTGGTTTCAATCAACACATCAAGCAAGTTGGTTGGCTCAAAAGTTTGAGGCAATGTCAATACATCGCCACGCTTGAGACTTTGGCGTTCGATGCCGCTCAGATTAACCGCCACGCGCATGCCTGCCTGCACGCTGACGTAACTGATTTGCTGCGATTGCAAGCCGCGAATTCGCCCACGCAGTTGTTGCGGCAAAATTTCGATTTCCATGCCCACGCTTAAATTGCCGTCGCGCAGCGTTCCGGTGACGACTGTGCCAAAGCCATCGATGCTAAACACCCGATCGATCGGCAAGTGCGGATGCTGTTTCTGGATTGTTCGGGCTGGCAATTGGCTGATTAATTGGTCAAGCGCTTGGAGCAATTGAGCCATGCCAGCCCCAGTTCGCGCCGAAACTGGCACGATTGGCGCATTGGCCAGGCTGGTAGCGGCAAATTGCGCCTGAATGTCGCCGCTGATAAATTCAAGCCATTCAGCATCAACCAGATCAATTTTGCTAATGATGATCAGCCCATGCTCAATGCCCAATTGATTGAGAATTTGTAAATGTTCATGGCTTTGTGGCTGCATGCCTTCATCGGCGGCAACGACGAACAACACTCCATCAAAACCAGTTACCCCAGCCAACATATTTTTGATTAGCCGTTCATGGCCTGGCACATCAACCAGATTGACCGAATGACCAGCGGGCGTGCTGAACCAGGCAAAGCCCAGATCAAGCGTCATTTGGCGGCGTTGTTCTTCTTCCCAACGATCGGGGTTGATGCCTGTCAGGGCTTGAACGAGGCTTGATTTGCCATGATCAACATGGCCAGCAGTGCCGAGCGTAATTGCCATTAGCGTAAATGAAACACCAGAAAATCCTTGCCAACGGCGCTGCTGATGCGGCGCAACTCGCCTTTAGGATATTCCTGTTGCAATTGATCAATATGGGCTTGATCGTCAGGATTGAGAATGTAAATTAATGGGCGATTGCCAGGCACAACCAGCGCCATTTCGGGCTTAATCGTGTTGTTGACATACCATTGCATATCATTTAGATGCACGCTGATATTGCGCGATTCCTTCCAGAAATAGCTGTTGAGCATGAGGTAGGCGTTTTCGTAGGGTACGCCTTGAGCATCGCGATAGTAGCGAATCGCATCGGCAACCTCACGATTATTCGGGATAAAACCGGTGTATTGGCGGGCCATATCAACAAAGTAGCGCTGGAAATTTTCGCGTCCAGCCCATGCCAGTAGCCAGATTGTTAAGCCAATGCTCAGCAATCCACCCAAGGCTGATTTGCCGCGCCACCATTGCTCAAACGGCTGGCCTTTGGTTAGCCATTCAAGCGCCAAGGCTAGCGGTGCAGCGGCCATGGTAAAAATCACTGGCATCAGCACGCCAGTCCGCGCTGCGCTGGGGTTTTCGATTGGGTATGCTAAGCTCAACGTTGTGGCTAAACCAAGTAATGGCAATGCGACGACCAGCATCCACCAACGCCATGAACGTTCAACTAACAACCGCCACACGACGATTGGCAAACTTAACAAGAGCAAAGCCGCGCTGACAACATCAAGCAATGGATCGAAACGCACATTATTAACTTCGTTGCGATCGCCACGCCAGTTAAACGCGACCGCTAAATTAACATTATTGGCAACGAATTTTTTAATATCGCATTCACGTTCGCTGCTGGTAGTTTGGCAAAATTCGCGGCTAATATCGTCGGTATGGTTGCTGGTGCGGGTGCTGACGCGAAACCAAAAAACATCGGGGTAATCGAGCATAAAATGGCCGAGCGGCAAGAAAATCAAGGCGGTTGTGATTAACGTCAGGCTGCCATGGCCGAGCAATTTGAGCCAGCCTTTGGGGTTGCGTCGTCGTCGCTCAAACAGCATCAGGCCAAATACGGCGGCAATGACGAAGGGCACTGCTCGAACGCCGATATAGCCATATAAACCCATGCCCATCCATAACCCGACCAGCAAGGCATCGCTGCGTTTGCCCAAGCGCACATAGCGCCAGAGTGACCACAACACCAGCGCGGCGGGCAAGGTGGCATAAGGAAAGCGCAACCCCATGCGAGTGGTTTCGAGCGGCCATTTGCCTAGCGCATACAAGGCGGCACTCAAAATGCCCAACTTGCGACCGCCCAGCTCACGCGCAAACAAATAGATAAACGGAATTGTTAGCGTGCCGATAATCACATTGCCAAGTTTGAGCGCGATAAAACCAAACGGCACGCCAAAAAAGCGAATCAACATGGCAATGTAATAGAATTGGCCTGGCTCGCGACCTGTGTTATTGGGCAAAAATAATGGGCGACCACCCTGCAAAATGGTGTAAACATCTTCCATCTTCCAGCCGTGGTCAACCGTCATGTCATATGGCATTTGATCCAGCCGATACAGCCGAATCCATAAACCAAAAGCGGTGACAATCAGCAAACAGCCGAAGGTCAGCCATGCCCGTTGGGTTTCGGCTCGATCAGCTTTGGGCAAGCGTGGGCGTTGCCAGGGCATCCATGCCAACAGCCATAAGCCAATCGCAAACAGCCATGTCCAGGTCGAGAGTGAGTTAAATTCATTGCCAAAGAGATTATTCCATGCGACGAAACCGCTAAGCAAGGATACAGCGCTTATGCCAAGCCGCAACGTTAGGTGATCTAACGGCTGATCATGGAGTTCAGGCAAGATATCAGCTTGTGGCGGTTGGCGCTTGATCAGCCACCACCAAATGCCGAGCGCAACCGCTGCCCCAAGCATAACTGCCCCATTGAAATGGCGGAACTCAAGTTGGGCTTGAACCTTGAGCATGAGCGCTAGGGCTGTTCCAAGCAAGCCTAAAAGCCAAAGCCAGCCTAGGCGCTGGCTTGGGAAGACACCTCGTAGCATGGACACGATCTCCTGACAGACTTAACTCAAGGGCTTGCGGGCTTTGACAAAGACATTCACAAAGCTGCGTTTATCTAAAGTTTCTGGGCGTTCATTCAGTTGATCAACATAATTGATAATGCCGCGTGCAAGATTGAGCGGATTCAATTTGCTGCCTTGGTTTTGGTCGCCTCGCATACGGTCGGCGCTTTTCATCCAGCTTTCGGGCAAGATACCCGATTCAATTAAAGGCTTGCCAATGCCATACACCACATAAGGAGTCATCGGAATAGCGTAGTGGGTGGCTTCTTCGCAGCATTCAACCTCGAAATCGGCCATACGCACTTGACGTACCAATTCGGCTGGCTCATACAAGCGCACATGGTTTTCCCAAATGCTACCAAATTTGGTGTGGGTGAAGGGCTTACCACCAAGCCGCGTCCAGATCCAGCTGGCGGGGTCCCACCATAGCGGATAATTGGCATGCGGCACTGAAATGGCCAAGATGCCACCAGGCTTAAGGATGCGGCGCAATTCGTGCAAGGCTGCCTGTTGATCGGGAATATGTTCGAGCACTTCTGAGAGCAGAATTTTATCGAAGCTATTATTGGCAAAGGGCATGCCTTGGCCATCGCCACGTACAAAGGTTGCGCGATTGGCATGTTCTTGCCCAACTAGGAGCCGATCAAAGGCTTCATCAAAGCCCACAACATGCAAATCACGCAATTTATCGATCATCTGGGTATAGAAGCCATAGCCACAGCCACAATCCAGTACCGTATCGCCATCCTGCAAATCAAGATATTGCATCAAGCGGCGGGCGCGGCGGCTATAGGCAGGATCAGCCTCGTTGCGCAACATCGTATCCATCAGGGATGCATCGCGTGGGGCTAGCGGGACATAGGGTTGTTCGGTCATGTTCATCGCTCTTCCTTATACAACCGAGGCAGAAACGGGCTGACCACACATTTCGGCCATCGTCCGCTCGTAGCTATCGAGAATGGTTTTGACTGAAAAGACTTGTTCAACTTTGGCGGGTTGCACTTTATAGGTTTCAGGGTTTTTCAGCACTTCAATAATCCCATCGGCTAAGGCGCGAGGATTTTGAGTTTGCACCAAGCGCCCAAAGCCAGTTTCCTGCACGACAACCCGTGCGCCTGGAATATCGCTGGTGACCAACGGCGTGCCCGCCAGTAAAGCCTCGATCTGCACCATCGCCAAACAATCGGTGCGGCTGGGCAAGGTAAACAAGTCGCACATTGCATAAAAATTGGCAAGTTTTTGCGAATCACGCAACAAACCAAGGAACACAATTCGTTCACGGTTTTGCTCGATCAGCGGCAAACATGTGGAATAAAAATCTTCATAGACCATTTTGTGCTCGCCCGCAAACACAAAGCGCACCTCAGGAAAGACCTCGGCGATCATTGGCATAGCTTTGAGCAAGAAATCAAAGCCTTTTTCTTCAACGAAGCGCCCAGCAAAGCCAACAATCGGCTTATCGCTGATCCCAAGTTCGGCTTTCCAAGCGGCTACTTGGCTTGGATTGGGGGTTGGTAAATCAACCGGTGGGTAAATATACGTCAATTTTTTGGTGAATTTTTGCAAAAAGCTGGAGTTTGCGGCGTAATCGCGACTATAGGCACTAACGCGCCGCGCCAATTTGCCTGCTAAAACCATCTGGCCAATCATGACCTTCTCGATCGCCCGATTAATCAAGCCAGTTGGCATGACCAAATCGCCATGATGGCTCATCAACAAGGGCTTATTCAGCACGCGGCATAACCCTGAAAGCAGCAAGGCTTCAAGTTGGGGCGTATGCACATGCACCACATCGTGGCTACGAATCAATTTGGCGGCGACAAATGGAAAATTGAGTGCGAGCATGCCACGGCTAATTTGAGCCGCAGGCTTAAGCCGCAATACATGCACCCCATTCAAGATTTCTTCAGTTGGCAGCGTTGGCTCATGCTGGATTGTTAAGACGGTGACGTGGTGTCCACGAGCTGCGAGTCCTTCAGCCACCCGTTGGGCATGCATGGTCAAGCCCGTCCAGTGCGGCGCGTAGTAGGTCAAGGCAGATAATATTTTCATGGGAAAAGTCCAGCCATACTAGTTAAACGTGGCTCATTATACCTTATTCAATTAGAACAAAGAACATAGAACATAGATGTAATGGTTCATTGGGTTGGCAATGTCTTGTGTCCCCTCACCCCCTGACCCCCTCTCCCGCACGCGAGGCGAGGGGGAAGCGCTCCAACAGTGCTCCCCTCGCCCACGGCAGTGGGAGAGGGGCTGGGGGTGAGGGGAATATCAACGGTTGTTAATGCTATGTATCATTACAGCTACTCTTCGCCTAACACAAAATGGCGAATGCCATAGGCCGCACCATCGTCGCTGAGCGCAGGCAACACATAATTAGCCGCAGCTAAGGCAAAGCGATCAGCATTGCCCATAGCCATGCCAAAGCCTGCCCACGCCAACATCGAAGCATCGTTTTCGCGATCGCCAATTGCGGCAACTTCGGCCTGGGGAATGTCCAAATGTTCGGCAAGCACGGCTAAACCAACACCTTTGGAGCTACCAATCGCCGCCGCCTCACCAAAATGATCGTGCGAACGAAAGATCTCCAAGCGACCTTTCCAGCGTTCACCCCATTCGTGCATTGTGCGCTCTAATTCAGTTGGGTCGGTAATCCAAACCAGCTTGGTAACAGGTTTTTGGCGCACAATTTCAACCAAGTTGGGGGCAATATTTACCGGAATATCGACCAGCGAAAAGCCCAAATATTCTTCAACCTCAGGGCTACGCTCAACAATCCACAGCTCATCATCGATATAGGCCTGAATATACAAGCCCTCAGCTAAGGCCAATTCGACCACTTCGGCGGCCAAATCGGCGGGCAAGGGATTATCGTAGAGCACCGTGCCATCGGCGGTTTGCACATGTGCGCCTTGGTAAGTAATCAGCGGGGTGGTTATCTGCAACATATCGGCAAACGGCTGAGCGGTGCGAATCATGCGGCCAGTGGCAATTGTGACATGCACTCCGGCGGCTTGGGCATCAGCAATCGCAGCTCTGGTGGCGGCGCTTGGCTCTAAGCGTGAATCAAGCAAGGTTCCATCAAGATCAAGCGCCAACAAACGATATTTCGGGGTCATGAACCATCCTCTAAAACGCAACAACGACGTGCGATTAGTATACCGCAGCGTCGTTGAGTCGATATCCTGTAATGCTGGTTAGTATAGCACCATCACTTACCTTCATCCTTGGGCGGATCGATCATGATCATTGGTTGCAGATTTGGGTCTACATAGACGATCGGCTGGCCTTGAAATAATTGCTCGGTTTCAACGGGCAACGGCGAACCTGCTTGATCCAAGCGCCCGCGCAATTTGGCATTCAGCAGATAAATCGTCAGCGCAATCATAATCAGATAGCCAACGACCAAGAAGGTATTGATCCATGGATGCAAATCAGCACTCAAAAGAAAGCCTAGGCCCAACAAACATCCCCAACGGAATAAACCTATCAAGCCTGCTTGCCAAGCAACACTACGCACGACAGCTTGCTCATCAAACAGCAACAGCAATGGCAGCAAGGCCAGCCCAACTGAAACTGTAGCAAGCACGCTATTCAGCACATCATTCGAGTTGATCAACTGATAGCTAGCAATACTAATCATGTTTTCTTGCCAAGCCCATTCTAACAACACCGGATACATCCCAATCAGCATAATTACCGTGATAATTGGCTCGATCAGGCTAATGCCCAATAAATGCTGCATGCGCCCAATTGAATTTTTGGAGCGGATCGACCACCAAATTGCCCCTGCCAGCGCCAACCAGATTGCAAGATACATTCCGATAAACATTCAATTCTCCCTCGTTATAAACCTAGGCTACGCCACTTTGTGACATAGCGCCTTCTAAAACATGCTGAAACGCATCCATGTCGGCGTTCAAATTGCTTAGCCGTTCGGCAACTTCTTGCGAGGTTTGAGTGGCACTAGCCGCCTCGGATGCTCGCAAACGCACGGTTTCAGCCAAGACATTATCAAGGTTAGCCGCAATATTTTGCAACTGAGCCGTAATCCGATCATAGTAGGTTGCTAAAGCTTGGGCATTTTGCTGACGATCAATCAAGGCCGCCCGCGTTTCTTTCAATTGATCAACCGTATAGCTATCCTTGGTCATGGCGATCCGTTGATCAAGGTTGTCGATTTGGGGTTGCAAGCCATGCGGTTGCGAGGTTTGCAAATATTGCTCGATCAATTGGCCTTTATCGGCTAACCCATGAGCTTGCTGAAATAATTCATTGGCTTGATCAGCAATTGGCTGGAGCAGGCGCTGCAACGGGCCAGCAGTCACATTGGTGGAGCGCACAATCTCGCGGCGCGTGCGATCGATCGCTTCCAAATGCGATTGAAAGGTGCGGCTAGTAATTTTGGCCAATTTTGGCGCTTCTTGCTTTTGCACTAAAATATTCGGATCATTCGCCAACATCCAGACCATCAGGGCATAGGCGATAATCGCAACCACAATCAACCATGGATAAATTGTTAGCGCCATAACCACCCCGATTGCCAAAACAATCAAGGGCAGTGGTTTGGTGGCGGCAACTTGTAAAGGGTGGCGTGAATTCATAATGCGCGATCCATTTCTCTAGAAAAATGTAGCAATTTCATGATAAACCTGACGAATTGTCGCCGGATCGCCAGTATATGATTTGGCTCCAGTGATTTCGGCAATTCGTTGCAAAACCTCTTGATTGGCATCAGAGCCATAGGCAATCGTGAAAATTTTAATCGACGTGCCAGATTCATCTTGGCGAATTTGTTCATTCAATTGCTCTAAACTCAATGAGCTAGCCGTATCTTCGCCATCAGTCAACACCACCAATGCGCGAATCCGCTGCACTTCAGTTTGTTGCTGAATATCGGTATAGACTTCGCCAATTGTGCTGTACAAACGAGTTTCGCCATCGGCCACCAATCCATCGATGCGAGTATGCAAATCGGCCCGTTTGGGGCCAATCGGCGAGAGATCGGAAAGCTCGGTTGCATTGGTGCTAAAAATCGTCACTTGCACATTATCTTGATCGGCAAAGATATCGATAAAATCGCCAAGCGCCGTTTTGGCTTCGCGCAAACGGTTTTCTTGACGCATTGAGCCAGAAGTATCAATAATCAACGCTACATCAACTTGCTTTTTGTGCTGCTGCCACAATTGAGTTATGGCCTGCAAAACCTCTGCCGAAGGCGTTGGCAAGGCGACTTGCAATTGGCTTGGGTCAACGCCATGCGCCGTATCAATTGGCGCAGCGAGGCTAATATCAACATTGGCTGGCCGAAAACCATATTGCATGGCCTTGGCTTGTTGAGGCTGAGCCAGCAAAAACTCTTGAAATACTTGCGCTGCAGCCCGTTTGTCGGCATTCATGCGCTCGGTTTCCAGCACCACCAAGGGATGGTCGCTCCAAAATGAGCCTTCCTTGGGGTAAATCGCCACCATCGGCAACTCAAGGTTGGGATACAACGCTTGATCATACGACTCGATGATGAGATTTTCATACAAAATTGCCGCCGACAAATACGAAGGGCCATGCTCATACATGGTTTTGGCAAAAAAGCCTGTGCTTGAGCCATAGTGAATCACTGATTGCTCGACAGCATTGATCAAACTGGCAGTTTCGGGTTTATCCAAATCAGCGACAGTCAGATCGCTGGTTTTTTGATTGGCAGCATAGGCCATCGCCACAATCGTGGCAAGCCCACTATTGGAGAACTCAGGGTGCGTGTGGCCAAACTGAAATGCACCCCACTCTGGATGACCAAAATCGGCCCAAGTTTTGCCACTGGTCGCCAAATCGGCCAAATCCGCCCAGCCAATTTGCTTATCGGGGTAGCCCAAGGCTTGAGCCATCGGCTTCCACATGCCAATCACAACTGGGCTAAGCACCAACGAGGTGGGAGTTTGATCGCTAAACAGCAATTCGCCTTTAGCCGTCTTCCAACGTTGATTGGCTAATGGCAAGGATAAACTGCTCGCTGGGCTCCACAAATCGGCCTGTTGCGAGCCATCAAGTAAGCCGTTGATCGTTTCGAGCGAGCCAACGGGCACTGCTTCGACCTGAATGCGTTGGCCGCTAGCGGTTTTAGCTGAGCTGGCGTTAAAATCGCTCACTACCGCATCAATCCAGAGTTGCTTTTCGCTGCCATAGAGCAACCGCAACACCAGATCATCACTGCTCGCCTGGCCGGATTGGCTTGGTTGCATTGGGTTAGCCGCCTGACCACAGGCGCTCAAAAATATGAAGAGCAATAATAAGCGTAGTATAAATCGAAAACGCATTGGTGACACTCCTTGATTAGCGTTTAACACTGGCCGCTAACGAGTTCCACAAATCCAGCACTGCCTTGATTGTGGCAGCATCTGGCTCAGCCGCCAAATTTGGAATGCTCATTTGCACTCCGGAACTTTGATATTTAACAAAAGGCGAATCGGCGGCATCGATCGCAATATCGGGATCGACAGGGCGAAAGCCTTGTTGGACAGCCGTGGTTTGTTGTGGCTTGGCTAGTAGAAATTCGCGCAATAATCCAGCTGCTTCCCGTTGATCATCGCTGCTCCATGAAGCATCCAAAATGGCCAAAGGATGGTCGCTATAAAGATTTTGCGGTGGATAGACCAAGATTAATTTACCAAAACGGCCTTGGGCCTTGGGCAAATACTCAAGCGCCGTGCTTTCATAGACCACGGCTGCGCCATAGCTACTTGGCCCAAATTGCACCATTTTCTGCATTAACGAACCAGTGCTTTCAGCAAATTGCTCAACATTTTTGGCGTAGCCTTGGAGCCATTCCACAAATTTAGGATCATTAACATCTCCAGCGGTTAAGCCACTAGCTTTATTATGGTAAGCATAGGCCATCAAAATCCAGGCCTGAAAACCGCTATTTGAAGTGGTCGGGCTAGTTTGGGCAAATAGAATTTTTTGACTGCGCTGGGGAATGAGAACCCCATCGTGCAAGGCTTGCCAAAGCTGGGGATCTTGCGATTTCAACAAGCTGGCGGCGGGCGAACCTTCGTAGGCAGCTAGCACCAATGGCGAAATCAACATCGGTTCGGCATCAGCAGCCAAATTGGTTTTAGCATCGATCTGGGCGACATTAATTTGGGTAATTTGTAAGGTGCTAGCGGGGCTGATCGCGGTTGGTCGCAAACTGCCATCCTGCAACTGCGTTACAATCTCTTGCGAACCACGCGAAATCAATTCGACTTGAATCGGCTTGCCATCGACAGTCGGATTGGTTGCCTGCCACGCATTGACCGATTGCTTGAGCCAAACCTCTTTTTCACTGCTATAGACCAATTGCAACTTAATTGCCTGGCTTGGGTCGGGCGTGCCAGGCACCCGGGTGGGCAAAATTGCCAAGGGCGCTGATGAAGCCAACCAACCTTGGCTCACCGCAACCACGACTAACGCACAAATCAGAAAAAAGCCAGCTGCAACCACCCATGCCTTACGCATAACAACTCCGTTCTATCCAAAAATCCAGAATGCTAAAATGTTATGGTTTTGTTAAGCAAAAATAGCATTTCAGCCCATTAGAATGGGCAATTTATCTACGCCACCAATGTGGTTTGGTTACAGCAAGTCTAGTGCAAGTAGGGGCAAAAAGCTAGCCCGAAAATAGCATAAATTGCCATGATCGGGCTAGAATAGAGGGTTAGCTTAGGCCAGATTCACGCCATGGCCAGCAACATCGGCTAATTGCAGGGTTCCGCCAGTTTGAGCAAAGCCACCAATAAAGGGATGCTCGGCAATAAATAATGGCGTATCAAGATCGATAAAATCGAAGCCGCCATTACCAGCCGCCAGATTGGCCGAAAAGCTCATGGCCAAAATACTTTCAACCATGCCGCCAATCATCAATCCCAAGCCAGCAGCCTGGGCAATTGCAATCATCTTCAAGCCTTCAGCTACGCCAGCCTTCATCAATTTAATGTTAATCACCGAGGCTGTACCTTCGCGGGCGATCCGTAGCACATCGTGAGCTGAACGCGCAGATTCATCAGCAGCAACTGCAAAGCCTGATTGGGCCGTAACCTGGGCCATGCCTGCCCAATCCTCGCGCGGCAACGGTTGCTCAAACAACACCATCGGAATTGACTCGGCCTTACAAGCAGCGCAAAAAGCTAGTGCCCGTTCGACATCATAGCCGCAATTGCCATCAACAATTAATGGTGCGGTGGGCGCTGCTTGATGAATGGCCCGCAGTCGCGCCAAATCATAGGCCACATCAACCCCAGCCGTTTTAACTTTGATCGATTTGATGCCACGGGCAAGAATGGCCTTGGCTGAGGCCGCCGCATGCACCTCATCACCTGCGGTAATCGTCATGTCAGTTTCAAGTTGCTTACTCACGCCGCCAAAAAATACGTGTAATGGCATGTGATAATGGCGAGTTAGCGCATCAAGCATGGCCATTTCAAGGCCACAACGAGCGGCAGCCGCCTCATGTTCAGCATGATCCAGCATCGCCGCTAGTTTGCGCCATCCACGCACATCGGCTCCCAGCAAATGGCTTTGCAAGCGCTCAATCGCAGCGCTTGTGCCAGTCTGGGTTTCGCCGCTGACAGCGGGAAAAGGAGCCGCCTCGCCTAAGCCAAGCGTGCCATCAGCCAACTGAACTTTGACTAAAACATTGGCAGCGACCGCTTGCGCCCCGCTGGCAATTGCAAACGGCTCGGTCAAAGGCAAATTAATCGCTTCGGCACTGATGGCCTGAATCGTCGTCGGCATAGCAAAGCTCCTATCCTACAAAGCTGTTGATGCTTGTATTATAGCGGCGTTAGCTGGGCAACCCATGCTTGAACTTCGTTGGTGCGGCGATGGCCGATTGCCTGCAATATTGCCAAACTAGCCCGACCAAATGCTAAGGCTTGCTCAGGCTGGGCTTGGGCCAAATAAGTACGAGCCAAACCATAGCCCATCAAGCCTTGCCACTCTTTGAGGCCGATCGCGCTGGCTTGCTCGTAGCCTTGCTGAAACTTCTCCAAAGCTAAGCCATAATCAGCTTGTGCCAGCCCAAGCTCAGCAAAATTATGTAAATAAAGACAAATAATTAAGGGAATATTCAGACTGGTTGCAATCGGATAGCCTGCGTTAGCCACATCCAAGGCCTCAGTATACTTGGCTTGTTGACGTAAGGTTTCGCTCAAATGGCCTTGCGAGAAGGCGATGATTAATTGATTGCCAACCTGACGGGCTAGCGCTAAGCTCTGATTAAGCTGCTGTGCCGCTTGATCATATGCACCTTTATGGTTGCTAATACTGCCCAAATAGACCAATAAAAAGCTCATCCGCTCTTGTTGGCCTTGGCTACGAGCAATTTCAAAGGCTTCGTTGAGATAGGCCTCAGCTTGATCATCAAGCCCTTGGCGCATACAAATCACACCTAAATTATTCAACAATTCACTCAAACGCTCAGGAATATTCAATTGGCGACAGATCGTCAAGCCTTCGGAAAAATAGGCTTTGGCTGCTGCATAATCGCCGCGATTGGTTTCAACCGCACCCAACAAAGCCAAGGCCTTGCCCATTACATCAATATAATTAGTTAAGCGAGCTGCGGCTAGGGCCGCTTGCAAGTCGGCAAATGCTACATCGTAAGCGCCGCGATTGGAATAAGCAGCTCCACGTTTGACCAAAATATCGGCAATTAGTTCGTTATCATGATGATCTTGGGCAATTTCTAAGGCCTGTTCTAAATAGGCATAGGCTTGATCATAAAAGCCTTGGTTAATCGCACTCGCCCCTAAATCATTTAATAGACTGGCTTCGATTAAGCGTGATTGGGCTTGGCGTGCGCGTTGTAAACCTTGCTCAAAATAATGCATTGCCACCGCATACGATTTAGAAAACGTCGCTAAACGGCCAGCGTACAACAATGCCGAGGCAGCACTTTGATGATCATTACTGGTTTGGGTGGCTTCAACTGCCCAATTAGATAAATTATGCCGACGTTCGATATCGCTGCTATATTCAATAAAATAGCTAAATGCCACAGCGCTGGCTAAAAATTGTGGATGCTTTTCGCTATAAGCGGTTGCCAAAGCATTATAAATATTATCAGCATCCAGCTCAAAAGCAGCGAGAGCACGCGGGTTTTCAAGCACAAAATTAAGCCAGTAATTTAAAAATCGCTGATGACATTGCTGATAATATAATTGCCAATCAAGATTGGGCTGTTGGATGGTTGGTTCAAGAATGCTCATATCACAACACCTGAGCAATTTCAGAAAGCACAAAATGCTGAGTTAAGGGGTGCAGGTAGTAACGTAATTGACCAAAACGTTCGCCTTCATTCAATTCTAGTAGCGATAATTTCCACAGCATATCAATACTATGGGCTAATTCAGCCGCAGGTAAGGCGCTAATTTGCTGCATTGCTCGCCAATCGCAGCCATTCGAGGGGACAAATCGCGCTAGTGAAACTAATAATTGCTTGGCACTTAGCTCCAGTAGCGTCCATGAACGTTGAAACAGGAACATATAAAAACGCACATAGGCATCTTCATCGCCAGGGTTGAGTTGGGTCACACTTTGAACATGCTGCAACACCACATCCAATGGCAACGAAGCCAATTGACTGACAACCAATTTCATAGCCAAGGGCGAGCCACCAGTCGCCTTGATAATTGGCTGAAGATCGTCGAGGCTGGCCTGTTGCAGCCATTGCACGCCCTTTTCATTAGCATCTTGGCGAATAAACAGCGCTGCTTGTTCAGCTTCCAAGCCAATCAAGTGCACGCTAAATACTTCGCCCTTGAAGCGCTGACGGCTGGTCAAAATAACTTTGCTTGGTTGCAACAGCGGACGCAATTTTTCTAATAACACTTGCTGTGGTTCGCCTGAAGTTTCCAAATTATCAAGCACTAAAAGGATGGGCTGATGTTTAAGCACCTGTTGCAGCCGTTGAAATTTTTCTTCAACGCTCAACTGAGCTACATCGGCCAAGGCCAATTGCCGCGCCAAATTGGTGATCAGGCTATCGAAGGTGAGGGGTTGATTGGGTAAAATGCCGCCGCCCTGCTGAGGCTCAGCGCTAATCCAAATTGGGCGATATTCGGGCTGTTGCGCCACAAAACGCTGCATTAAATCCATCGCTAGCGCGGTTTTGCCAATGCCGCCCATGCCATCAATTGCAATCACCCAATAGCCTTCACGATCACTGAGGTGTTGCAACACTTGGCGCACAAGGCTATCACGGCCAACCAATTGGCGATAGCGTTTGGGCAAATTTGGATCAAGCGCTTTGCTAGCCGCCACTGGCTGGATGAGCGTTTGAGTTGGTGGATAACCACCAGCCGTCAAAAAAGTCTCGATCCAGCGTTGATCGTGCACGCCACGTTGTTGCAGCGTGCGGGTCAGCTGCTCCAAATCGGCTAATTTGGTCGGGAGATTACCACGCCGCCAATAATCGATTACACTGCCGCCATTGCGCCCCATGGCATAGCCCAATTCATCTTGGATCACTTGGAGCGGTTTGGATTCACGCAGGCGAATCTGATAGAGCGCCTCGGTTAATAATTGGGCAAATTTTTCCCCTGAAGCAGGCATAGCAAACTCCCAACAAGCAAGATTGACAACTGGTAGTAGCAGCAACTATAGCATAGCTGGCTAGCTGGCTAGTATGACTTTTTGCACACTGCTCGGATCATTTCTGGAGCAAATTCGGAGCACAAAACCAACTCCTCGGAGTCGGCTTGCGTTATGCTTTGGCTACAGTAGAAGCACGGCGAAGGTGCTGTGTGAGTAGTAAAAGGATGCAATGATGTCACGAATTTTCGTTGTTGGCTTGTTGGTATTGATGAGTTTGTTTAGCTTGATGGCTGTGCCGTTGGCCGCCGCCAAACCACAGGCTGCTCCAGCATTTTGTGAGTGTACCCAATATGTCTATGCCAAAAAAGGCTTAAGTGGTAGTTATGGTCATGCGCATACGTGGGATGACAGCAACGGTGTACTTCCACGCAACGGCTATCGCCAATATTCAATCCCGCAAGTTGGTGATGTAGTCGTTTTCTCACAAGCAGCTATGGGCAATCAATATGGTCATGTTGCGATTATTACGGCGGTCGCGCCAAACTATGGACCAATCAGCGTGCGTGGAGCAAACCAAGGTGGTAGCGAAACGGAAGGCAATTGCAATAATGTCAACACTCGGAGCTACAGCCGCAACGGAGCAACCTTCTGGCGCAAATAAGCAAAAATATTGCTAACTAAAAAACAACAAACGCTGGTTGAACAATTCAACCAGCGTTTGCGCGTTTGGAGGCGACAATGGGATTCGAACCCATGGATCGCGGTTTTGCAGACCACTGCCTTACCACTTGGCTATGTCGCCAACAGGCGGGATTATACCACAGCATCGGTTTGACTGCAAGAATAACGAAACTGGTTGAATACTCACTGCAACAATTCAAAATAGCCTAGCGTCCTAGCTACCAGATAATCAATCAATTGCTTTTGAAGGAGCTAGACAATGACAACCCAAGTTTCTAACCGTTTGACCCGTAGCGCTACCGACCGCCGTTTTGCAGGCGTTTGTGGTGGGATTGCCGAATACTTAGCTATCGATTCAATCTGGGTTCGCTTAGCCTTTGTATTCTTGGTCATGACGGGGATTAGCATTTTACTCTACCCATTGTTGTGGTTTATTATGCCACGTGGCGCAGTCAGCTACTTGGCTCAAACAACCCAAGCCGTCCAACAACCAGTTAGCTACCAAGTGGCCCAAAGCGTTGGCGTACAACCAAGCGTCAATGCTCGCTTCGACCCAATGACTGGCCAAGCCATCAAAGCTGAACCATATCGCTTTGATCCAGTAACTGGTCAACCAATCGGTCAAGGCATTCCGGTCAACAACATCGCAACCCCTGTTGCCACGGTTAGCCCAGATGTGATCAAAGCTCGCCGTAACTTGTGGCTCAAGAGCGCCTTGGTCATCGGTGGTGCCTTGTTCCTGAGCAGCATCTTGGTCGAAATCGCTCCAGTGCTGATTCCAGTTGGTTTGGTCGTCGCTGGGGTTTGGTTGATCCGCAACAACAAAATCTAATGTACTCCATTCAACCGCCCTTGGTGTTAAGCACTGAGGGCGGTTTTTTGCGTTCATAAATGGCAATGGTTCAACACTTGACGAGCCTAGGCTATGCTATGATAGCATTCAGCCCAGTGCTTTCGATTGAATTTTGTTTTGGAGGAACACCGACTCATGCAAACGTTTCTGCTGAGCGCTCACTCAGGTTGGCGTTGGATTGTTATGCTGGCAGTCTTGGTTGCCATTGGCTATGGTTTGTGGGGTTGGCTAACTAAACAACCATGGAATGATCTCGCCCGCAAAATTATGCTGTACACCACAATTGCAATTGACATTCAATTGCTTGGTGGCTTAGCCTTGTATGTTGCCCGCGAATCGTGGAACCAACTTAACCCAGCACAAGTGCGCTTTGAGCACCCAACCATGATGGTACTGGCCTTGGGCTTGGCCCACGTGGTCAGTGTCAAAGTTAAGCGTGGCGAAATTCCAGCCGCCCGTTATCGCTTGATGGCCTTAGGCACACTTGCGGTTTTGGTCTTGGTTGTGGTTGGGATTTTGCGCTTGCCAGGCGATCGTTTGTTCGCAATGTCGTAAATTGGGCTTCAAAACTCGCAAAAACGCCCTGCTCCGTGTGCCAATGGAGCAGGGCGTTTGGTTGATCTAATTGATTAAATGCAATACTGTGAAGATAATGCTCAGGCCTAGCGAAGCCCAAGGCAACGTCTTATAGCGCTCACTGATGACCCCAGCCGATTGGAAGCTTAGCAATAACAAAAAGCTGCCAAAAAAGAAGTGCTGAATTGCGTTAAACCAGTTAGCCTCGGAAGCGAATGCTCTGATTAGAGCCAACATCCAGTATATCATTCCGGCCATGCGGAGCAACCTTTGTCCCTCTTTGGTGATCATCTTTAAATACCCTCAAGTATCCACTTAATTTCAACTACAACAATAATCCTCTCCATTACGAGCTAAATTCATGCGGGTTTCAAAGACTCAACGGTTGGCTATGCAGCCACGAGGTAATATCGGGCGCTGTCATGGGGCGGCTAAAATGATAGCCCTGACCATAATCACAGCCCAAATCGCGCAAGGTCGCCGCTTCTTCAATTGTTTCGATGCCCTCAGCAATTACATTCATGGCCAATTGCTGCGAGAGCATGATAATTGCCCGCACAATTTCGACGTTGCGGCTGCCATCGCTCATGGCATTGACGAATGAGCGATCAACTTTGAGCGTATCCAAGGGGAAGTGGTGCAAATAGCTTAATGATGAATACCCTGTGCCAAAATCATCAATCGCCAGCTTTACCCCCAAATTTTTGATTGCGCCCAACTGTGCCCGCGCCAATTCAAAGCCATGAATCACCATACTTTCGGTAATTTCTAGCTCCAACTGAGCCGGATTGATTCCAGTGCGCTGAATAATCTCGCCCAAGGTTTGAACTAAGGCTGGGCTGGCCAATTGACGCGCCGAGAGATTGACCGAAAGCACTTGTAAGCGGGGCCGCGAATAATCAGCTTGCCAAGCCAAAAATTGTAGGCAGGCAGTTTCTAAAGCCCAAAAACCAATTGGCACAATTAAGCCACTTTCCTCGGCCAAATGAATAAACTCGTTGGGCAGAATCATGCCGCGCTGCGGGTGATGCCAGCGCAACAAAGCCTCAACCCCAACCATCTGGCCGGTAGGCAGTGCCGTAATTGGCTGATAATGCAAAATTAATTCATGGCGCTCTAAAGCTCCGCGCAAATCAATTTCCAGTTGCCAACGCTCAGCCAGCGCCGCATGCAACGCACGATCAAACAAAAAGATTTGGCTAATGCCATTGGTTTTGGCTTGATACATGGCCGTATCAGCCTCACGCAGCAAAGTTTCAGCCTGGGATTGGCCATCGCCGAGCGTCACACCAATGCCGAGGGTGGTATAAATTGGCTTATCGCGTAGCACAATTGGCTGGCTAAATTGCTCTTGAATTCGTTGAGCATGCTCAAGCGCTTGTTGCGCATGTTGCACGTGGCCAAGCACAACCACAAATTCATCGCCACCTAAACGGGCAGCTAAATCATTGGGGCCAAGCGTTGATTGGAGGCGTTGGGCGATCGTTTGCAGCACTTGATCGCCAACATCGTAGCCCAAGGCATCGTTAATCGCACTAAATCGATCAACTTCAACAAACAAGACGGCAAAGTGTTGTTGATCGAGTTGGCGCTGGGCGATCAAGCGTTGTAGTTGAATAACCAAGCTCTGGCGATTGGGCAAGCCCGTCAGCCAATCGCAGGCAGGCGGTGTTCGTTGCGCAGTTACAACAGGCTCAGTTTCACGGCAATTGAGTAGCCAATAGCGGCCAACTTGATGCCGACAAAACTCCAGCCCACGCCACGAGCCATCAGCATGGCGACAGCGCAGCATTTGCCAGTGAATTTGGGTAGTTTGGGTATGCAGCAGTTGTTCAAAATAGTTGGATGAATCAGGATGCAGGAGGTGCTTGAATGATTGACCGTTGAGGCTGAGGGCTGGATAGCCAAGCTGTTGATTCAGCAGCGGGCTGATTGCAATAATCGTCGCATGCTGATCGATAATCACCGTTTGTTGACTGTGCGGCCAGTGCCACAAGCCTAATTGGGTGCTAATGCGCTGAGCGGTGCGGCGGCGCTGCCAACGCCAGCACAACCAGATTCCCAGCCCGCAAACTAAGCCGATTAATAACCATTCGGTTGGCAACATGGCCGCTTGGGCAGCCGAATCGGGCAATCGGACGTTGGGCATTTGAACACTCATGACACCTACGTGAATCAGCCGAAACCTGCGGTCAGGGCAGATTTTGGCATTAGGAACTCAGAGCTACATACTACCTGAGTTCGTAGCTTTGTCGAGTAGTATTTTTAAGCTTCTAGAGGCGGTTTTTTCTTCACCTCATGCGTACCGCTGACCACTGCTTGGGTCACTCGCTACTGGGATCGTTAGGGGTATCAGGGTTACGCACTTTTTCAAGAATTTGGTCGAGTCGGGCGCGGGTATCACTAATATTCAGCACTTCGCGCAACATCGGCCACAATGGGCTAACCGCCAAGGCTGGCTCATCGGCTTTGCCATTGAACACCGCTTCGGCCAAATTCGAGTGGCGGCTGGCCAATAGTTCGCGACCCTTGATTTGGTCGATAAAGGCTTGATGTTTGAGCATCAATGCCGCCACATTATTGGGAGCCAAATGCTCGCGATACAACTCCAGTGGTGCTCGCGGGTTAAGATTCAGCTCTTCAAAACGCCCCAAAATATCGCGATGCATCTCACGGCGATATTCGAGGCTCGGCTGCATATCCTTGCCATACAATTCACGATAATATGAGGCGGGATAATTGCCCAAGCGCGAAAGCAAATCGGTAATTCGTTGGCGATGGCGTTCATTCGGCTGCCATAGATATTCCCAAACCACAAAATCGGGCTGAACATTGGCGATCGCATTCAAGGTCAAAGGCAATTGGCGATCAGTGTCGGTCAGATACGGAATAACTGGCAACATCGCCACGCCAGTTGGAATGCCTGCACGTTTGAGGGTATTCAAGGCTTCCAAACGAGCTGAGGGGGGGGCAACTTTGCCCTCTAATTTTTCCGAGAGCAAGGGATCAATCGTCGGAATGCTCATCACCACAATCGCCAAGCCCTGCTCATTCATGCGTTGCAGCAAGCTCAAATCATCCATCACTGCCAAGCTTTTGGTCAAAATTAACACTGGTTGCTTGGCAACTTGGCAAGCCTGGAGCATCTGGCGGGTGAGGCGATAGGTTTTTTCGGCAGGTTGGTAGGCATCGCCAAGGCTGAAGGCAATTAGATCGCCGCGTGAAACCACGCTCAGTTGCTCGGCAAAGCGATCAGGCAAATCAACATTAGCGCGGATAACCTCGTTAAATGGCCGCTGACTGAACGACCAGCCATCGCAATAGGCACACCCAAACTCGCAGCCCACATATGGACCAACTTGATAGGTCGAGAGAAAAAATTCATTAATTGTGGGGCGACGAGGTGCTAGCGCTGGCCCACCTGGGCGCTCTTCAACATAATAGGCCATAGGTTGACTCCATGGTGTAGTTATTCCTGCGCATTATACCCAAACTTTGGCTAGGCGAATTGCACCATACGTTGTAAAACCACCGTTGTGCTTGATGTTAACTCAATGCTAACCCAGCAACCAGCCCATGCTAATGCTCGTACTTAAGGACGATGCTCAGTTGCAGATTTTACAGTTCCGATTGGCCCCAGATTCGGATGTATAATCCAACAGCCTCGTTTATAGTAGGATTCAAGCTTTGTAGTCGTTGGAGGATACCATGCTTCAAGCTAAGTATAGTAGTTGGACTGGCAGAAAACTTGAAATTCGTAGCGCCTATGCCAACCAAATTACGGTTGAATTTAAAGGTTGGCGTGATAGTGCGCAATGGCAAATTGAGCACACAAATTACACCCTCAGCCGAGTCAAAGGCAAGGGCTACCCACTTGTTATGAGCGCCAATGGCCAAGAAATTATGCGGGTTGCCCGCGTGAGTATTTGGAAAACCACGCTTGAAGGCCATTATGCCAACCAACCCTTACGCTTCGAGCGGCCTTCAATCTGGAAAAGTGGCTATCAGGTGTATCTCAATGGGGTCATCATTGGCGAAGTTAAAGCTGAAGGCTTTTGGCAACGCACCATGATCGCCAATTTCAATAACCCACAGCCCTACGATTTTCAACTTGGCTGTTTGATGATTGCAATCAGTATTTGGCGACAAGAGGCAGCGAGTGCAGCAGCATCGTAAATTAACCCTCGTTCAACGCTTTGGGCAGCGCTTTGGCACGCTACGCTGGAAACTCACATGGTCGTATGTGTGGATCAGCGTAGCGTTGACTTTGTTGATTAATGGTTTGGCGTTTGGTTTAGTGATGGGTGCTGCTCCACCGCTCAATGCTCCCGCCTTGCTTAGCGCCGCCCAAAATCATGCCGCTGAGTTTAGCGAGGTTTTGCAAGAGCCAACCGATCAGCACACAATCCAACAGTTGTTACGCTATCGCTTTGGTTCGTTGCGCGGCCAATTTCTGCAAAATAACCTTGAATTAGCGATTAGCAATACTATCAATAATTCTCCCAGCGATCTTTCGCAGGAAATGATTTTGATGCCAGCTGAGGTATTTTCGCCTGAAGCGACCAATGTGTTTAGCGAGAGCTACCACCTCTTATTGCTTGATGCGCAGGGTAATGTGCTCGGCGGGACATTTCCCAGCCGTACTCCGGCGGGCCAGCCCTGGAACGATGCGATAGTGGGCAATGATCGACGGGTTGTGCAGGCAGCACTTGCTGGCAGCGACGATATCGATCAATTAACTTGGAAGTATGAGAATTATTTAGTGATTGCCACTCCAGTTCGCGATCAAGCCAACCAAGTGATTGGGGCACTGTATGTACGTTCGCGGCCACTTAGCCAAAATCAAGTGATTGTTGCATTGTTGATGTTTGTTATTTTTATTGCCAGTTCAATTGTTTCGATTATTGCCAATGCCTTAATTGGCATGGTCTATGGCTGGTTTGTGGCCCGTAATTTTGTGCGCCGTTTGGTGCATCTCACCCAAGCTACCGATAGTTTGGCCGCTGGCGATTTGAGCGTGCGGGTCAACGATGGATCAATCGACGAAATTGGGCATTTGGCGCGGCGCTTCGACAGCATGGCCCAACAGCTTGAATCAAATGTCAAAATGTTACGTCAACTAGCTGATCGCAATGCTGCCTTAGTTGAGCAGGCAGGCCAATTGGCAATCGTCGAGGAGCGTAATCGGTTGGCTCGCGATTTGCACGATAGCGTTAGCCAAGAGTTATTTAGCGTCACGATGTTGGCGGCGGCTGCGCGTAATTTATTGCCAGCCCAGCCCGATAAAGCGCGTAGCCAAGTTGAACAACTCAGCCAAATGGCCCAACGCGCCTTGCACGAAACTCGTGGCTTGATCTTCGCACTTCGGCCTGCTGCGCTCGGTGATCAAGGTTTAGTCCCAGCATTACGTCAACTTACCGAAGAGGCAGCGCGTCGCCAAGGCTTGCAGATTGAACTGAATACCAACGGCGAACGGCGCATTCCCTTAGATCATGAGCAGGCACTCTATCGGATTTGCCAAGAAGCCTTGGCCAATGTGACCAAGCATAGCGGCGTGAACAGCGCCAGCGTAAGCCTTGAATATGAAGCCCATCGCACCACTTTAGAGGTGCGCGATCGTGGCCGTGGCTTTGATCAAGATAAACCGCGCAATTCGCACTCGCTAGGCTTGATTAGCATTCAAGAACGCGCCAAAGCAGTTGGCGGCACAGTTGAATTAACTGCTGCGCCAGGCCAAGGCACAAGCCTACGCATCGTTGTACCACGAACCCAAACTGGGCTACTGGTCGAGCCACGTTGATAGCCAAGAAGGAAAGCACCATGCAAGAGCAGATTCGAGTTGTTTTAGTTGATGATCATGTCGTGGTACGGGTAGGTTTACGTGCCTTCTTGGATACACAGCCAGATATTGAAATTGTGGGCGAGGCCGCTTCGGGCGAAGAAGGCGTGCAGGTTGTGAGCCAAGTCTTGCCCGATGTGGTGCTAATGGATTTGCTCATGCCTGGAATCGATGGCGTTGAAGCGACGCGCCAAGTGCGCGGAGCTTCACCACATACCCAAGTAATCGTACTGACATCGTATAGCGAAGACGAGCGCATTTTTCCGGCGATCAAGGCTGGAGCACTCTCATATTTGCTCAAAGATGTTGGGCCTGATGCCTTGGTGGCAGCAATTCGGGCAGCTCGACGGGGCGAGGCCACCTTACATCCAATGGTTGCTTCACGCTTGATGACTGAACTTACCAGCTCACGCCGCTCGCCCTTGGACACCCTGACCGAGCGCGAACGCGAAGTATTGACGTGCATTGCCCGTGGCATGAGCAACGCCGAAATTGCCGAGCATTTGGTGATCGGTGAGCGCACTGTCAAAACCCATGTCAGCAATATTTTATCCAAATTACACCTGCAAGATCGAACTCAAGCAGCAATTATGGCTTTACGCGAGCGCTTAGTGCCACTTGATGACGAACAAAAATAATAAATGCTTGCAACAATTCATCGATTGTTAACGTTGTATCAACACCGCAGCTAGATTAGGAGCATTGTATGAGTGGAATCGCAATTACTGCTGAAGGGTTAACCAAAGTCTATAAAAAAATTCCAGCAGTTAATAATTTAAGTTTACATATTCCTGAAGGCACGATTTATGGTTTTTTAGGCCCGAATGGTGCAGGTAAAACCACCACAATCCGCATGTTATTGGGGCTTATTCGACCAACTGCTGGTAAGGCAACCATTTTTGGTCATGATATTTTGCATGCTCGCAAACATATTGCGCCTTACGTTGGAGCAATTGTCGAATCGCCAGCATTTTATACCTATATGTCGGGCTTAGAAAATTTGCGCGTTCTAGCCCGATCAGGCGGCCAAGATTTACCACAAGCCCGCTATGATGAATTAATTGAGTTTGTGGGCTTACGTGGCCGCGAAAAAGATAAAGTTAAAACCTATTCATTGGGTATGAAGCAACGGCTTGGGGTTGCCGCAACCTTGCTCAACGACCCCAAAATCGTGTTTCTTGATGAGCCGACCAACGGGCTTGATCCGGCTGGCACGGTCGAAATGCGTAACTTAATTTTGCGCATGGGTCAAGAAGGCCGCACAGTCTTTCTTTCAAGCCACTTGCTCTACGAAGTTGAACAAGTTTGCTCGGATGTGGCGATCATTCAAAAGGGTGTGACGATCAAACAAGGCCGGGTACGCGATCTGTTGGCGACCGAAGGCGGCCCAGGCTATGCGATCGAAGCCGCGCCATTTGAACGCGCCATGGCGATTTTACAAGAACTACCACAATTAAAAGCTCATAGCTTCGACCAACACTGGATTAACATCAATGCGGAGCCGCAAGATGTGCCAAATGTCATGCGCAAATTAGTGCAAGCTGATGTTGATGTATTTCAAGTGGTCGTGCGCCAGCGCTCGCTCGAATCGTTGTTCTTAGAAATTACTGGGACTGGCGGCGCGTCAGCCCAACAACCCTTGGCTGAAGTTGTGGTAGGAGGTCGCTAATGTGGAATTTATTTCGGGCTGAATGGACTAAAACTTATAAACGCCCCGCCAATATTGGGCTATTGCTAATCACTTTGGCGATTATTTTGATCACCTTTGTGGCGCAAACTGGGATTGCCTTATACAACGGCAAAGAGGATACAGGGTGGACAGCAGCCCAATTCGCGATGATGTTTCCAAATGGGTTTCTCTTCCCTTCGATTATTTTGAGTGCGATTGGCTCAATGTTGGCTGTGGTGTTTATGGGCAATAGCATCGGCTCAGAGTATAGCCGTGATACCTGGAAAGTGCTCTTGCCACGCCGCGCTCGGCGCAGCGATTTCATTATCGTTAAAATTGCCATCTGCTTGTTATTTATGATCTGCCTGATCATTATTTCGCTGATTTTCGGGCAATTGATGGGTTTGATCGGCACGGCAATCTTAGGTGGCACGTTATTTGATTTTGATAGCTTTTCCTTGGGAACCTTGCTGAAATCGTTGATTCCAGTCTTATTGCAATTAGTGGTCTTTTCATCGATTACCTTGTTGGTAACCATGGCAGGCCGCTCGACGATTATGGGGATTGTCTTTGGGATCGTTGGTAATACGATTTTCAACCTTGCCATGAGCTTTTCAACCTTGGCAGCCAAAATCTTACCAAATGCCCATATCAGCAACCTTGAAGCCAATTGGTTATACACTGGCGAAGAGCAAACAATGATGTTTGAAGGGGTTGATCGAGTCTTTGGCACACATATTTCATTAAGCACCAGCTTGATGGTTGTTGCAGCCTATATCTTTGGCTCAATTATGTTAGGAATTCTCTTGTTCCAGCGGCGGGATATGGCAGGTCAATAGTTCACAATTATCAAGAGGGTTTGAGCCGTGGTCTTCGTTGACCACGGTTTTTATTTAACGGAAGGCCAAGAGATCAAACAAGACTGCCGAAGCGGTCACTTCGACTCCTGCGCCAGGCCCGCGTACCACCAACGGGCGCTCTTGGTAGCGGTTGGTTGTCCAAGCCACCATATTATCTGGCCCTTTGAGCGAGCCAAGCGGGCTATCTTTAGCAACTGCTTGCAAGCCAACTCGCGCACCCTCAGACGTGATCGCCGCCACATAGCGCAAGGTTTGGCCTTGGGCAACAGCTTCGGCTTGGCGTTGGGCATAACCAGGATCAAGTTGCTCAAGTTGCGCCATAAATTCAGCAATGCTCAAATCAGCAAACTCAGCCGGATACAATGGCTCAATCGTAATATCGCTCAAGTTCCATTGATAGCCCAAAGTACGCGCCAAAATCAAAGCTTTACGCGCTACGTCAACACCGCCCAAATCATCACGCGGGTCGGGTTCCGTCCAGCCCAAGGCTTTAGCTTCACGCACAGCCGCCGAATAAGGCTGGCCTTGTTCGATTGATGAGAGCAAAAACCCCAGTGTACCACTCAAACCGCCTTCGATGCGCTGAACCTGATCGCCAGTATCGCGCAGTAAATTGGTGGTCACCACAATCGGCAAGCCAGCCCCAACCGTAGCCTCGTAGCGGGTGCAGCGCTCAGCAACCAAGGCTTGAAACAAATTTAAATCTTCGCACAACGGTTTTTTATTGGCCAAGGCCAAACGCATTCCACGCCCAACCAATTCAACCAACTGGGCGGCATTGGCTTCGGCGGTCGTATCAGCCACCAAACAACCAGCGGGCAAGGCGGCTCGCCAATCACCGCTGCTTCCCTCGGGCAAACTAGCTAGGGTTGCGCCTTGGGCTTTGGCCGTCGCCACCGCCAACCAACGTTCATTGCTCAATGGTCCCGCCACATACCCAGAACGATCAGCCACCAAGGCAAGGTTGAAGTGCGGCAAGGCTTGGGCCAACACCGCCCGCCCGACTCCACCAAAGCCATAAATTGCTAAATTGTGCATCGTAGAGCTTCCTTAATCTGATGTGTCGGGCTGTATTGTACGGGTTAGCCAGCTATTTAGGCAAAAAATGCTGAGCACAAGGAAGCAAACTTGGCGTAAATTCGATATTTAGTTTTCCTTGCGCTGCTTTTTGAGCAACTTCCGCACTTTCTCTTCTTCGGCAATTACCGCTTCAACCGCTTTGGCTGAGAGTTTGCCCGCATCAACCAAGGCATAAGCGCCCGATCGATCGAGCACCAAGGTATTAGCATCGTCAAATTCAAACGGCATATCAGCGACCAACATTTCGACTACCGCCTTGAGAATCGCAATCCGTGCCCAACGTTTGTCGTTGGCGGCAATCACTTGCCATGGGGCGTTTTCGCTGGATGTTCGCGCCAGCATTTCATCAATTGCAATCGCATATTCCGACCATTTCTCACGATTGCGCCAATCTTCTTCGGTTAATTTCCAGGTTTTCAGCGGATCATTTTCGCGCTCCCGAAAACGCTTTTCTTGCTCGTCGCTCGAAATATGCAGGAAAAATTTCAAGACCGACGTTCGATCGTTATGTAAAATTCTTTCAAAATCGTTGATTTCGCCATACGCTTGGCTCCACTCGCGCATCGTCGCAAAGCCTTCAACCCGCTCCACCAGCACGCGACCATACCATGAACGGTCAAATAAAACTATCTGGCCATCGCGGGGCAAACGGTTCCAAAAACGCCAAAGATAATTGTGGGCACGTTCTTCGGGGGTAGGTGCGGCAATTGGGTGCACCACAAACCCACGCGGATCGAGCGCTTCGGTCAGGCGTTTGATCACACCGCCCTTGCCGCTCGCATCCCAGCCTTCAAACACCAAAACCATGCGATGCCCAATTTGGGTCACGGCGCGTTGCAAGCGCAACATTTTAAATTGCAAATCGGTGAGTTGGCGCTCATAGCTTTTTTTGCCCAAATCCAACGATAAATCAACGTGATCAAGCAGCGACATTGCAAGCTCCTTTAAAAGCAAAACGCTCCGTTGTAGCGGAGCGTTGGCTGGTCGATTTAGACAAATTCGCGTAGGCGAGCCGAAATTTCTTCAATCCGTTGGCGATTGATCGAATAATATTTTGCACCCTTGTCGCGGCGAACATTCAGCACACCTGAAGTTTCCATCAGCTTCAAATGGCGTGAAACCGCCGATTGATGAATATCGAGCAAATTGACAATTTCTTGGGCATACAATTCGCGGCCATGCAACAACGTCATAATTTGCAAGCGCGTTTTATCGGCCAAGGCTGCTAATGGCTGATACAGGCTTTGCGTGCGTTCAGTTTGCTCATCGCCTTCAGCTGGTGTGGTGCTGCTATTATAAAACACCGTGAGTAATGATCCATTGAAAAGAAACGACAAGTATGGCCCAATATATTGCGATGGAACAAAACGTACAGTGCTAATCGTGCCAAGTCGTTCATGAATATGGTCGGGCAAGCGGCGGCCAGTTACTCCAGCAAATAAATCGCGGAAGTTGACGCTATATTGATGTGTGCGATGATAATGGGCATTACGTTCGCGGCGGGCTTGTTGCAGTTCATATTGCTCACGATAAATCCGGTCCCAAAAGCGCTGAATCGTTGAGACCAATAAATCGCGCCATTCGGTTGGCTGTTGCAATAATTCAATCAGCTCATCGGTATCGACCGGAAACTGCATTTTAGCCAATAATTCTTCTAATTGCTCTTGATCGGCAATAATTTCGGCTGGCGTGTGCAATAATTCAACATCAGCGTTGGCGGCGGTGCGTTGCACGATTTTATGTACCATCGCGGCACATTCTTGCGGTGAAAGCGCTTTGAGGTCTTCAATCAAGCCATTAAAATCGTCGTGGCCAGCAGCACCAGGCTGTAAAATTTGGTCAGAGACGGTTTCGACCACCACATAGGGATAAACGCCCATGCGCATTGCCAGCTGAATATCGTGGCGTAAGCGCGGGGGCACACTCGCAGCAGCCTCAACCAGCCATGCATCCAAGCCTTCAAAATCGTGGACAATTCCAATCAGACCCATTGTCGAAAGCAGATCCAACCCAAGTGATGGGACAAAATCAACTTTAAATGCCGGTTGAGCGCGAACGAGTTCAGTCATAACCATCGACTCCTACTTTTAAGATGCGTTCCCACCATTTGGGGTGATCGAGCTAGCGTATACAATCCCTGCATGAGGGAGCATACTCCCCCGCATTCGACAACGCTCTGAAAGATGGGTTATGCAGGCTTGTACATTTTAGCATATTCTGAGTAAGTTGGGCTAAGCGATGGATGAAGGTTAACCAATGTTTATGATTGGCACTGGGTTGCTGCGCCCAACCCGCTCCTACAGCGGCATTGCGGAATTACGCGAGCTGATTCTCAGCTTTTGACGGTGGGAATTTAAATTAGGTTTAGCGGAGAGCCGCTTGCATACCAGCAGCCAAGGTTTGATAGATCGCAATTTGGCCCAAATCGATATTGGCAGCAACAATTTCTTCAGCAATTGATGGGTTTGCCCCAGTCAGCAACAAGCGTGCCCCAAGCAATTGCACGGCTTGGGCCGTTTGGCCGAGCGCAACCGCTGCCCGTTGCTCAAGCTGCGAAATCCCAGTCAGATCGAGGATAACCGTGCGAGCACGATAGGTTTCAATTCCATGCAAAATCGTGGTTTGCAAACGCTCAGCCCGATTGAAATCGATTTGGCCGATCAAGGGCATTGCCAAAACCTCACGCGAAACTGGAATCAACGGCAAGGCTTGTTCGGCCAAACTTTGCTCTTGGAGTTCGAGCAAAGCCGCTTGGGTTTGCAATTGGCTTTGTTGATTTTGCAGCATTTCGGCTTGCAAGGCGCTACGTTTGGCCTCAGCCGCCAGTTGTTCGCGCTGGGCGACAGCCAACGAATCAAGCGCTTGATTGACGGTTTTAGCCAATAAGCCTAGCTCGTCGGGGCTAGCAAAATTAATCTGATGTTGCTCAGGCTGATTGGGATCGATCTGGCGCAAATCGCCCACCATCGACGTTAGCGGATAGAAAATAAAGCGTCGCAAAGCCCAAAAGAGGCTCAACAACCCCAAGCAGCCAGCAATCCCCACCACACTAGCAATTAACCAGAAGGTGCGTTCACCTTGAATATAAATTGTACGGGGCAAGGCCAACGTTGCAACCAACAAAGGTTTACCGTCGATTGACGGAAAAACCACAAAGCCTTCGAGGGTATCGTCGTTGAAAGCTCGCGAAACTAAGCGCTGCTCATTGGCTAATTCGCTGACAACCTGCTGCCGTGTTGGCGCAAGCAAGCGATAATCACTCAACTCAACTGGTAACAAGGTTTGGTAATTAATCCGATCAACCACCGCTTGATCGACCATCCGACCATAAATCAACGTACCACGCGATGGACCTTGAGCATCGCTGGTGAGAATTGGTCGTGCCGCCAAAAGCCATAGTTTGGTGCCAGCCCGCACCACGCTAGTTGTACCTTGATCAAGCTGCGGATGATTGAGTAATTGGGGATAGAAATTGTTGATATCAAAAAACTCAAATGGCACTGCCACCGACTTCCGTTGTTGCGAGTCATAGGTTTTGGCGAACACAATTGTGCCGTTCTGATCGGTATAGAGCATCGCCTGAACGTTATACAGCTCAAAAATCTCGTTATTGGTATTTTCTTCAATATAGGTGGGAGTACGTTGATTGATAAAATCGTATGATTCATCCCAGGTTGCCATCGACAAGACCAAGGCATCGATCTGGGCAAGCTCACTATTAATTGCTCGTCGTACCCGTTCAAGGTGATCTTGCATTTCCTGTTGTTCAGCAAAAAGGCTTGAGCTATTGACAATATAGCGCAGCGGAATCAACAAAACCAGCACAACAATCAGCATAATGCCCAATAAGGCAAGGCTAATTTTGCCACGAACACTTTTATGCACATATTGTTGATAGGCTACTTTCATCGCTGAACTTCCTTATGCCATCGTTGGCTTTGATGCGAATTGGAATGCAACGCATAGAATTGTGGTTAGGCTAACTATACACCATCTCAAAACCACCTTTCGGGTGAGCAATATCCCCCGAAAGTAACTATTTACAGCTAGGACTTCATGGTATACAACAACACTAGCGTATCAATCATTGGTAGCGATTTCAATTAATCGTGCCGATTGACAGCAGGAGCAAGCTATGCACATTTTAATTGTCGATGACGACCAAGACAATCGCACCATCCTTACGACTCGCTTGCAACGGCGCGGTTTTCAAATTAGCACCGCCAAAACTGGGATCGAAGGCTTGATGCTGGCGTTGCAATTAAAGCCCGACTTAATTCTGATGGATATGTCGATGCCCGAATTGCATGGTTGGGGTGCAACCGCCCAACTCAAGGCCTCACCACAAACCCGCGCGATTCCGGTGATTGCGATTACCGCCTATACTCTCTCGGGTGATCGCGAACGCTGTATGGCGGTTGGGTGTGATGCGTATGTTGAGAAACCTATCGATTTTAATCATTTGCTCTCAACGATTCAGCGGGTGGCTGAGCGCCATAGCATTGCGCTTGAGATCAAGCTAGGTGGGTAGAAATATACCCACCTAGGCATAGTATACCAACATTCAACCACGATGCTAGCTGCTGGTCGCTATGGTTGGGGATAGTAGGCAGCAAACACGCATTATGCGACTTGTGTAACGTGCATTATACACCGTTCCAGCCTCATTCTTGTGCTTCGCCATTACACAACCCCTTGATTAAACATCACATTTAAGCTGCTACCAACGGGCTATTTGCTGGCCCATGGTAAGAACACTTTATGCTGCTGAGCAATTGGCGTATTGGTGACGGTTGGCGTATTCGTCGCCGTCGATGTCGCCGTATTGGTTGGCGTGTTGGTCGCCGTGCGCGTTGGCGTTGCTGTATTAGTTGGCGTATGTGTCGGTGTTCTCGTCACCGTGATCGTTGGCGTAGCCGTATTGGTTGGTGTGTTGCTCGCCGTTGGCGTAGCGGTATCG
>NZ_DOPT01000018.1:101873-105348 GCF_003512625.1 Herpetosiphon sp.
GGAGCCACTGGCGTGTTGGTTGGTGTTGCCGTATCGGTCGGCGTATTGGTTGGCGTGTTGCTCGCCGTTGGCGTTGCCGTATCGGTTGGTGTATTGGTTGGCGTATTGGTCGCCGTCGGCGTAGCGGTATCCGTTGGCGTGTTAGTTGGGGTATTCGTTGGGGTAGCAGTTGGGTTTGCCGCTAAAACCGTGTAGCTATAATCATCGGGATCATCATTGAAGCCCCGCACATGTTGGCCAAGCGGATTCACATATTGGCCATTATTGTGCTTCAAATAGGCTGAGGCCGAACCATCTTGAGCAATCACCCGATAGAAAATGCTTGTGCCGATTGGCTGAGCTGGAATGCTAGCCTGCCACAAATCGTAGCTATGGATTGGCTGGCTGCGAAAGCTAGCGCTCAACGATTTAATCCTCGTCATTGGAATTGTAGTCGAATTCGCTCCATCCCAGTAGCGCAGGCTAACCGTTTGCACATCAAGCGCATCAGTTAATGCCGAAATCGTCACAGCCGTGGTTTCGTCGATTGTGCCACTAGCACTATGCAAAAAGCTGTAGCTCTCGTTTGGCACAAGCTCAAGTTGAGGATTTACAGCAGTGGCGCTGTGATAGAGCTGATCCCACAGGATATTATTATCGCCCCCAAGCACAATTGGAGTGCTGGTTGGTGTGTTGGTCGCGGTATTAGTCGGCGTGTTCGTTGGTGTATTGGTGGCCGCTGAACAGCTCAACGTAGGGCTGGCAGTATTACGTGGGTTTGGCGTACCCACGCTAAATTCAGTTGCATTATTATCGGCATCAACACAAGGATTGGTACGAATAACGCTCGTCGTATTGCTTGGCGCACCTGTTGGCCCACTACCTTCGAAGTAATTAGCAGCTGTGCCATAACCAACGAGATCAATAATTTGGGCTTGTTGAGCAGGAGTACAAGTCGCGCTTGTGGAACACCCTAATGCTGTAGTGGTATTCGCAATAATAACCTTACCTGCAGTTGCAGACATAGCGATATTAGTTCCAGAAGCTGCATCTGGAGTTGGGATATCGCCTAGACCTGTACCCAGAGATAGCTGTACGAGATAGTATTTGCCAGGTAGAATTGTAGCATTTGGTAAAGCGAAAACACCATTAAAGTTCCCTGTGCTTGAAGCATATTGAATCGACAAGCCATTTAAAGAGACAGCAGAACCACTCAAATTGAACAATTCTACGTAATCACTCTTGTAAGTAGCCGTAGCAGAGCCGCCACCCCCATAAACTTGGCTAATCACGACGGTGCTTGATGCAGCGAAAGCAGGCTGAGCATTGGTCTGCGGCAGCATCCAAGCCAACAAGCCTACCAATAAAACACTTAATAATGAGCCGACCCGAGCACGATCAACAGTCAACAACGACCGCAATGAGCGCAATTGCATACCGACACTCCCCAAGACACAGATTTGGCTAAAACGTAAGGATTAGCCAAATCTTGCCACGCGGCCTAGCCCAACGTCAATGCTATTTAGTCCTATCAATGGCCTAGTTCTTTGGGCGATTATTGGCGTGATTGGTGGTGATCTGGCTTGATAATTAATTTAATTTTAGCCCTTTGGAATGCAAAAAAACAGCTATAGCCAAGCCATAGCTGTTTGAACTAGGTTAGATCTAGGACTAGCTTGATTTAGAAGCCCAAAGCACAGCCATCGGCCCGCATATCGCTGCCACCGATCAATGAGCCATTGGGCAAGCGCCAGATAATTTGGCCACGCCCAAACATGCCACCTTCAGCATGAATTTCGACATCGTGGCCCATGGCGCGTAAGCCTTCAGCGATAAATTGGGGCACGCCATATTCCAAATAAACTTTACGGCCAGCACCAACTTGCCAGCGCGGTGCATCAAGGCTAGCTTGTGGATTAAGCTGCCAATCAACACGGTTCAAAATCATTTGGGCATGGCCTTGAGGTTGCATCGCGCCGCCCATCACCCCAAACGGCCCAACCGCCTCGCCATCGCGAGTCAAAAACGAAGGAATAATCGTGTGGAAGGGGCGTTTATTGGGCGCTAAAACATTGGGATGCTGCGGATCAAGCGAGAAGTTCGCGCCACGATTTTGTAGGGCAATGCCGGTTTCGGGCACAACCACACCTGAACCAAAGCCCATATAGTTCGATTGAATAAAGCTGACCATCATGCCATCGCCATCGACTGCACACAGGTAGACCGTGCCACCTTGCGGCAACTGACCATGCTGTGGATCAAGCGCATACTCGCCAATCAGGCTGCGGCGGCTAGCAGCATAGCGCTTAGAAAGCAATTGTTTGGTTGGCACTTCAACATGCTCAGGGTCGGCAATGTAGCGATAGGCATCGGCAAAGGCCAATTTCATGGCTTCGATTTGCATATGATACGATTGAATGGTATCGCGGGTGGTATGGCTCAGATCAAAGCCTTCTAAAATATTCAGGGCCATCAACGCTGCCAAGCCTTGACCATTCGGCGGAATTTCCCAGACTTGATAGCCGCGATAGCTGGTGTTGATTGGCTCAATCCAAGTGCTGGTATGCTGGGCTAAATCGGCGACGTTGATAAAACCGCCAGTTTGCTGCGCCCATTCAACAATTTGCCCTGCCAATTCACCCGTATAAAAATCATCAGCGCCAGTTTGGGCGATGCGGCGCAAGGTACGCGATTGCCGCCGCGAACGCCACATATCGCCAGCACTAGGTGCACGCCCACGATAGGAAAAGGTGTTGAGCCAAGCACTGGTCGCGGGGTCAGTCATGGCTTCGTAGCGGCGCAAAGCCAAATTCCAATAATGTGAAACTATGGGCGTAACCGCAAAGCCATCTTCGGCGGCACTAATTGCTGGCATCAGCACTTCTTCAAAATTTAAGCGCCCAAAACGCTGATGCAGATCGTGCCAAGCTCGCGGCGTACCAGGCACAGTTACGCTCGGCCAACCATAGGCTGGCATCTGTTGATGGCCTGTTTGGAGCATGGTTTCTAGGCTGATCGCCTGCGGCGCACGCCCTGAACCATTGAGGCCATGCAACTTGCGGCCATCCCAGACCAAGGCAAAAGCATCGCTGCCAATCCCGTTGGATGTCGGCTCGACGACCGTCAACATTGCGGCGGCGGCAATCGCTGCATCGACGGCATTACCGCCACGTTCAAGCATCGATAAGCCAGCCAAAACCGCCTGTGGCTGACTGGTTGCCACCATCGAACGCCGCGCAATCGCTGGCATGCGCCGTGAGCTATAGGGTAAATCGATCAACTTCATCGTTTGCTGCCCTCAGATGCTAAGATTTAAATGTTGCTGCTTGTCTTTATTGTTATTCAGTTTAAATTGTAATAGTTCAGCGCTTAACAACAAGTTCTAACCGTCCCTCACCTCCGACCCCTCTCCCACCTCACATGCTGAGTTGGATGGAACACTTCGAAATATAGGTTTTAACGTTCCCTCACCCCCGACCCCTCTCCCACTGCGGCG
>NZ_DOPT01000043.1:0-17166 GCF_003512625.1 Herpetosiphon sp.
CCAACCCAAATCTACACGCCACCGACCCCGAATCCGGTGGTGCAACAGGCTGCGCCAGCGGCCAAGCCGCCAGTTGATGCGACCCAAATCTATACGCCGCCGACCCCGAATCCGGTGGTGCAACAGGCTGCGCCAGCGGCCAAGCCGCCAGTTGATGCGACCCAGATTTATACGCCACCAGCGGCTAACCCACCGTTACGGCAAGCACCGATTACCCAGCCCAATCAACCCTTGCCAAGTGTCCAATCGCAGGCCAACCAGCCGTTGCCAGCTGCGCCAACCATGCCGCTGGATAACCAAAGTACAATGATGTACACGCCAACTGCAAGCGTGCCCAATCGGCCAATTCCAAGCCGAACCAACCAGCCAGTTGATAACGAAAGCACCGTGATGTATCCGGCCTATCCGCCGAATCAGCCACAAGCCTATCCACCGCCAGCAACTGGTAACCAAACCTATATGCCGCCGACTGGCAATCAGGCCTATCCACCAATGGCTGGGGCTTCGCAGCCAAACCAACAACTGCCCAAAAAAGGGCCAGCGCGGCCAATTAACGCCCAACGGATTGAACTGGCGCGACCTGCGGCTCCTGTTCAAGCAACTCAGGCGGCGGAAACTGACTATGCGCCTGTTCCACCGCCCTATGCCATGCCGCCAAAAGCATCGCCACTTGCCAAAGCCAAGGATTTCTTCCGTTCGCCAAAGGTTCTCGTGGCCTTAGGTAGCGCACTTTTAGCCTTGATTGTGATTGCATTTTTGAGCTTTGGCCAAGGTGAAGATGACCCAAATCTTGCTAGCGGCGCTACAGCTACCGCAGAAGTTGCGGTTGATGAGAGTACCCCAACGGTTGCGGCAACCAATGCGGCCACTCCAACTGTGGCCGAAACTGCCGATCCCCAAGAGGCCAAACGCTTAGAATATATCGTTGGGCAAGAAGCTTACGCTAAACAAGATTGGCCAAATGCAGCAGCGGCCTTTGACAAAGTGCTCGCCATCGATCCAGCCTATCTTGATTTGAGCAACATTGGCTCGGCAACTTACTACAATTGGGCGGTCAGCGAATTAACTGGCCCTGAAAACGTTGCAGAAAGCCTTGAAATTCTCAACAAAACCTTTGGTTTCAAGCCCGACCATCAACCAGGTGGCAACTTAGCCAAAGTGCTGAATTTCTATCGCAATGGCCAAACTGCCGCCGAACAACAAGATTGGCAAGCAGCGATTAATGGCTATAAAGAAGCCCAAACTGCTGGCAGCGGCGAGTTTGGCGAAATTATGGGTAAGCTACAAACGGTCAAGCAATTGTATGAAGCCTATCTTGGGCGCGGGCGCGAGCTAGAGGAGGCTGGTAACGAAACCGAAGCCAATGCAATCTATCGTGAAGCTGCCGCCCTCAAGGATCTGGACAACAGTTTAGATGTTGCAGCAGCTAATACAGGCATTGCGGCAACCCAACCAACTGCGGTGCCAGCGACCCCAACGAAGCCAGCACCACCAACGACTGCCCCGGTAGCTCAACGCTTGTACTTCCAAAAATATGCCGAAAACGCGGTTGATCCAACCTGTTTTGCGGTGCATATCCGTGGGGTTAACACGGGCGGCTGGTTTGTGACGGTCGATGGACTGGGCAATCGCGGCAATGTCGATGGCGCTGGCAACACCAACGTTTGCGGATTGTCCCCCAGCCAAGAAGTGACCTTCACGGTTTACAATGGCTCTGGGCAGGCTGTGCCAGGTGGCGGCGGCATCCCGACCCGTGGCGGCGATTTGATGACCGGCTATTGGCAATAAATATTTATACCATCTTTCGATAATCCATCCCGTAATTCCCCATATGCCACAGATCAAGCACATGGGGAATTATCTTTAACTCTCTACACCACACTTGATACCATGTTTTTCGGATTATAAAAATATCATCTTCCTTACCACTACCCATTTTGATACTTAAATAACTGAAAATATCTCCTCTCTATGCATCTATAAGTAATATAGCATTAGCATACAATGCTATGGAATCCTAGCAAAATTTATTTTCCCTTGCGAAGCAGCTTAAATAATGTGATAATAACTTGGTCATTTAGCCAAGTTTATAGATGCTTATCCTTTAAGTATTGAGCTTTTAGGCGCTGCAAAATAGCCCTAATTTAGAGTTTTAATGCTATTCTTTTGTGATGATTTCAATTGTTCAGACGGGTAAGGGGCGACAATGAATAATTCTGCACATCCTCAATTCAATCATCAACCAATGGGAATGTATGCCCAGCAGCAGTTTGGTGAATACCAAGTTCGGCATAAAATTGGCGCAGGTGGGATGGCCGAAGTCTATCAAGCGGATCATCCCTCGTTTCAAACAGTGGCATTAAAATTGTTAAACCCGCTGGCAATTAATGACCCCGATATGTTGCAACGCTTCTTTCAAGAGGCCAACACCGTCAGTCAATTACATCACCCACATATTGTGGCAATTTACGAAACTGCCCAGACATGGTATGCCCCGATTCAGCAGTGGATTCCCTTTATCGCCATGCAATATATTGATGGCGGCACATTAACTGAACGCTTGCAGCGCCAACCTAAGCAAGATTTAGCAGCAACATTGGATATGGGCAGACAAATTGGCTCAGCCTTAGACTATGCTCATGGCAAGCATTTTATTCACCGCGATATCAAACCAAGTAATATCTTATTTCGTGGCAACGGCGAGGCAGTGCTAGCCGATTTTGGGATTGCGCTTGCCCGCAATCAAGCGCGGATTACCAGAACAGGCGGGTTTGTTGGCACAATTGCCTATACTGCGCCTGAAGTGTTTGATGGAATTACGCCTGATGCCCGAGCAGATATTTATGCCTTAGGCTTGATTCTATACGAAGCCTTGGCGGGCAACCACCCCTATTGGCATGAAACTGATAGCCATGAGGGAGTGACGATTAGAAAAATTCAACATACCCCCTTGCCACCATTGCGTGAATTTGCTCAATTTGTCTCACCAGGCATCGCCGATGTAATCACACGCGCAGTTATGCGTGACCCGGATGAGCGTTTTGCATCGATGGCCGATTTTCTAGAGGCGCTTGAAAAAGCTCGCTTTCCTCGCTCGAATTCGCGAGCCAATGTGCCAGTTCCAAGCCATGCAACACTCATGCAAGCACCAAGCCGCCCAAATATGGGCTTCGGAAATTCAGCAACCAATGAACGTCATATCAAGACAGTCATCCAACCTGAGTTTAAACAACCCGCCCGCACTATGCCAAACGCTCAACCAATTGGCGCAGTCAACTCAAACGTTAATCAGCCGTTGCCCGCTAGTCCGAGCGCTAGCCCAACCTGGTATGGTCCGGCTAAACCGCCAGCATGGCAAAAACTTTTCGATGATAAGCGTTGGCAAGTTGCTGCTGGAGTTGTTGTTTTAGGGTTAATCTTCTGGCTGGGTAGTACATTTTTTGGTAATAATTCGGCCAATGCAGATGGTGATACTCCTAGTACTTCAGTGGCGATGGCCTCGACAGTGCCAGAGCCGCTAGCAACAGCAACCGTTTCAGTCCAAGCAATCGAAACCTCTACGCCAACGGTTGATCCACTAGAGACCAAACGGCTTGAATATGCGCTTGGACAAGAAGCCTATGATCGCCAAGATTGGCCGTTGGCAGCTCAAGCGTTTAATCGGGTATGGGAGCTTGAACCAACTTATTTAGAACTTGAAAGTATTGGTTCAGCAACCTATTTTAATTGGGCCTTGGGGGCACTAAACAGCCCTGAAGCTGTTGCAATCAGCCAACAATATTTGGCTGAAGCCTTTCGCTTTGATCCGAATCATGCATTGGCCAAACGCCTCAACAATCTGCTCAACAGCTACCAAGCTGGTCAACAGGCATTAAGTGATGGAAAAACGGAAGCCTCAATTGAGCAGCTGCGCCAAACCTTGGAACAAATTAATTCGGCGCAAGAATTTAATGGCCTGCGATCAGAATTAGGCGTGATTGAAAAACTGTATCAAGCCTATCTACTGGAGGCTCGAACTGCGGTCGAAGCCCGCGATTTAGCAGCTGCTCGTGAGGCTTATCGTCAGGCGATTGAATTGAAAGATCAGGATGTTAATCTTGATGTAAGTGAAGCTCAAGCTGGGTTACGGGCAATTTCACCAACGCCAACACCTGTCCCAACCGCCAGACCACAACCTACGGTTGCTCGGACACCAGAACGTCTATATTTTCAAAAATATGCTGAAAATGCGGTTGACCCAACCTGTTTTGCAGTGCATGTTCGTGGGGCAAATACGGGTGGCTGGTTTGTGACGGTCGATGGTTTAGGCAATCGTGGCAACCTCGATGGCGCTGGCAATACGAATGTCTGTGGGCTGATTGCTAGTCAACAAGTGACGTTTACGGTCTACAATGGCTCTGGGCAGGCAGTTCTTGGCGGCAGCGGGATTCCGACCCGTGGCGGCGATTTGATGATCGGCTATTGGCAATAAGCAATCTGTTGCAACGAGCTGCGATTTTCTGATCGCGGCTCGTTGTTATTTAACGAGCATTCAATTGAGTTTGTGCCAAGCGTTGCACATAGCAATTTCCGTCATTGGTCAATTGCTCAAGCACATTGCTTGGGCAACTCGGGTTTTCGGCTAAAGCTGCTCGCCCCAACCACCACGGGGAGCGAGCGCCCTTCGCCAAATGCTCAATTGGGGTCGCGGGGTTTCCCAATGCCAGCATATGCAGCCAGGGATCGAGCGCATACAGGGCTTCGATTAGTGCTCGCTGGCGGGCATGATCAAGTATTTCAGCTGAGGCCTGCGGGTTTTGCCCAACCGTTTGACGTACCAACGAGGCTTGATCTTGGGCCAGCAACTCTAGAATTTCGGAAGTTGCGACTGGATTGAGGGCTGCTGCCACACGAATTGGCACTGCCGACCACGTGTAATCACGCGCTAGTGTCAGCAGTAATTTTGGGCTAATGTTGGGATTCCGCGCTAGTGCCGCTCGCACATGCTGCGAATCATCAAGCTCCAGTAGTTGATGAACAGTCCGCGGAGTTGCCGGATTTTGGGCCACTAGCAGTCGAATGCTAAGATCGTCGTCTTCAGCCAAAATTGCCAAGCCCTTAATATCATTGGAATGCGCTACTTGAATTCGTTCGGCCAACGGAGATTCGAGCAATCGTGGATAGTTTGGGGTAAAGTTAAGCGTTTGTGGCTCAATCACAGGCTGTGGCGTAGCTGGCGCTCGATTAAATAAGGCTTGATGCTGCTCGGCTGGTGATTGGCGTAGCCAGCTCAACATCGGCTGATTAATCGCATTCAAGCCAATTAATTCTTGCAGTAATGTTGTTGCTGTGGCATCGGGCAAGGCCACTTGCTCTCTGTAATGCTGATAGTCGGCATACCAATCGGCATCAAGCTGAGGATTTGAAGCACTATGCAGGTGCACGGTTTGAGCAATTTCAGGGCTAATGCTTTGAATCGACGCTAAAATAACTTGGGGAATAGCTGGATAGCTTAAAAACTGCATACAGCGTAGTGGTTCCATACGCTTAAACAACGCAGGATCGTGTTGCAACCATATGGGCAATGCCGGATTGGCAAAAAATGCAGCTGGCACATCGGCGGCAAATTCTAAAGCCAGCATTGGCGGAAGATTGGGGTTGGCAATCAAGGCTTCGAGTAGCGGCGAGGTTCGGCGTTCTAAGATAACTGCCAGTGGGCCTTGCGGTGCTTGGCTCTTGAGGTAAGCGAAACTCGTGCTAGGCTGAGCCGAATCAGCGCCTTGTTGGAGTTTAAGCCACTCGGTAAGCGCAATTAATTGTTGTGGGTCGGTTTGGGGGTTGCGGGCAAGGCTGAGCATGGCGGCTTGATCAACTTGGTTCAGATCGAGCATGTTCATTCCTCTCACCCCAAAATTGCTGATACCGTGCTACAATCAGCGCTGCTTAATTACACTGGAGTATACCCCATGTTTAGCTCAAATCGTTTGACCCTGCGGTCAGTTGGTCAAGAAGATCTGCCGATTTTTCATCAGTGGTGGGGTGACCCAGAAATTATGGCTCTGCAAACCGATGGCGATATTCGGTTGCGCCATGAAACCACCAATGTGATGATGTTTGACCATTGGTTTCGCGATGGTGGCAGCGATGTGGGCTTCTCGATTGAACTCAGCGAGACTGGCCAGTTGATTGGCTTTACCAATGTTTGGGGGGCGCAATTAAAAAATCGCTCAGCCGAATTGGGGATTATGCTCGATAAAGATTTTTGGAACTGCGGCTATGGCACCGAAGCGATGCATGTAATTGTGCGTTATGTTTTTGCTGAGCTGAATTTTCACCGTTTGCAATTGACGGTGCGCGATTACAACCAACGGGCGCAGCGCGTCTATAGCAAAGTTGGCTTTCAAGTCACTGGGCGTTTGCGCCAGATCAATTTTCGCAATGGCCGTTGGCACGATGATCTAGTGATGGATTTGTTGCAGGATGAATATTTAGCCGCCCATGGAGCCTACCCGTCTAGCCCAACTATGCCCTAAATAGCTATAGACCGATCGTAACTTCATGGTATAGTGATAGACAATCGCGACATGAACCGCGCCCGATGTTTTCGGCGCGGTTTTGTATTAACTTAAATCAACGTAGAGGTTGTTGTGCAAACGCTACTCTCAATTATTGAAATTTGTGCCACGATTGCCTTTGCCATTTCGGGCATTATTACTGCTCGCCGCCGTTCGTTCGATTTAATTGGCGTGTACACGGTGGCTTTTGTGACGACGTTTGGTGGCGGAACGGTGCGCGATATTTTGCTTGATCGCCGCCCGTTTTATTGGGTACAACAGCCGATTTATCCAATGTTGATGCTTGGTTTGGCGATCGGCTCGTTTTTTGTAGCCAAGGCCGATTGGGTCGCCTTGACCGAAAAGGCGATTATGATCCCCGATGCGTTTGGTTTGGGTTTGTTTACGGCAGTTGGGGTGGCCTATGGCTTAGAGGCTTCGATGCCAGTCTTTATCGCGGCCTTGATGGGTGTTATCACCGCTTCAGTTGGCGGTATGTTGCGCGATATTTTGTGCAATGAAATTCCGCTGGTGTTTCAGCGCAGCACCCAATTGTATGTTACTTGTGCTTTTGTTGGAGCCTGCGGGTATCTCTTATGTACCTATCTCGGCTTTGATGCCTTAGCAGTTTTAGTTTGTACTGGAATTACTGCGGCGATGCGTTTGGGTGCGGTGCGCTACGATTGGACGCTACCGATCTAGCCGTTGCAAGGCTGCCAGCGCACTATCGTTGATCATCGTGCGATAGGAACCTTCGGCCAATGCAGCCAAACTGGTCAAACACGCTTGATACTGCTCCAAGGCTTGGTCGAGTTGGGCATTTTGCTCATACGACCAAGCCAAATTTAAATACAGCGAAGGCAGAAATTCGCTGATTGCGCTTGATTCCACCAATTTAGCCTCTTCAAGGGCGATTTGATTCCATTCGAGCATCGTGGCAAGTGGTTGATGCCGTGCACAATAATGGGCCGCGATACAACGATCTAACGCTGTTTGAGCAACAGCCCAAGCTTGTTGATAAGCCGCCTGGGCTGCCCCAATTCGATCGTGCATTTCGGCTTGGGTTCCCGTGATGCACAATTGCACTACCAGATTGGTTTGATCGAGCAGTGGATTACTCATAGCGAAAATGCCTTGCTGCCAAGCGCCGCCAACGGCGCTGACGATGCCGATAAAACACCTGGGCAAACAGCCAAATGAATGGAGTGAGCCAGCCCGCCTCAACCACCACATGATCCCGATAGCGGGTGCTTGTGCCTTCAACAGCGACCTCGATCGTGTGATCCCAGCGCTTGATGAGCGGGCTATGGCCATTATCGCGTAAAGTAAAGGGGTGTTGCTGGGGGTGCGAGATCACAATCGCCTGCTTGCCAATCGGAATCAGCCCAAACAAGCGCAATTCGACCCAATAGGTGCCATCGCGCCAAATATCGGGCAGTTGGTTGGGTTGTTTGGGCACAAAGGTCACCAAAGGCTTAGCGACATACTCCAAGAGACGCGAGGTTGTTACATGCTCAATTGCGGTGCTGGCGGCACAATCCAAGCGCGTCGAGAGATCAACAATCATCACAGCAGCCCTTTCTAGATCAGCCCCATTGCTGATATTGCTCTACCTTACAACCTTGATTGCTGCTCGGCAAGCCCAAATTGGCTCAATATTTTAGAAATGTTCAACAATTCTCCACAACTTTTTCATAAGCAATTGCTACAGTTAACCTAAGCAAGCCCAAAGCGCCGGTGGATGTTGCAAAAAACCTGATTTGGGCTTGCGCAACGATTGAACTCAGCTGAAAGAGTTGTGTATGTTGTATCCAGTGCTATTTAGCTGGCCATGGAGCCGTAATTTCGTCCAACAACTGCGTCGAATCTACTATTTTTCCGAGCCTCAATAACATTCAGATTAAACCAAATGCGGAGAGCCAAAGCTCCCCGCTGCATAATACGTTATCTGCAAGTTTACAATTTAAGCGCTTCGGCGACATCATTGACTAAAATCGTATATTCACCTGGCTTTAGCTCGCCCTCGATTTGAATAATTGTGCTAAATGGCGAGATCTGTTGGTTGCACATGGCATCTTTAGGGCGAATTGTTGTGACTTCAATTTTGATGGTGTTGCCGTCGATCGATTGTTTGGCTTCGTGGAAAGAAGTACAACCATCGTTGAGCATGCCGTTAATTTCAACCGATACTTGGGGCGGCATTGATTCTTTAACCGAAACTGCAACACTTTCGATCATCATTGGGTTAATCTCGCTTTGCGCAAGATCAGGGGTGGGGTAGGCTGCGCTATCGGTAGTGGGAGTTGCAGCAACGGTGGCCGTAGGAACGGTGGTTGGTGTGCTTTCTGCGGTGCCGCATGCTGCTAAAACGGAGGTCAAAACGAGCAGCAAAAATCCCTTACGCATTCGGTAAAACTCCTTTAATCAGGCTGGCCTTGTGCCAACGTGCTTACTAGATTCAACGTTAGCATAGCAGATTTTGTTCCTGCCTCTGTCGATCCACGAAGCACACGAAGGTTATTTTAGCCACGAATTCCACGAATGATCTTTTCTTCCCAAACCCGTATGTTCATCCCTCATCCCTCATCCCTCAGATCTCTGCGCCTCTGCTTTAAAAGCTGACCCCTGAATCCTCACCACTGTGCCCTGACCCCCCAGCAACCGATCCCCGATCCCCAACTCCTATGTTCTATGTTCTGCGTTCCTATGTTAAACTAGCCCCATCGTATGCTCAACCAAAATAACAACGCCGTTGTTGTGCCAAACTGAGGAAACAATGACACAGAATGAAGCAATTGTGGTGCTTGATTATGGCTCACAATATAGTCAATTGATTGTGCGGCGGGTTCGTGAAGCGGGCGTTTATAGCGAGTTAGTGCGGTTCGATGCCGACGAGGCCACGGTTGCTGCGCTCAACCCCAAAGGCATCATTCTTTCGGGTGGGCCGAATAGCGTCTATGCCGAGGGTGCGCCGCAACTGCCAGCATGGGTTTTGGCCAGCAACCTGCCTGTGTTGGGCATTTGCTATGGTTTGCAATTGCAGGCCCATCATTTGGGTGGCAAAGTCGAGCCTTCCAACGACCGCGAATTTGGCCATGCCGTGATTACCATTACCGCTGAATCGCCACTCTTAGCCGATATTCCGACCGAACATTCGGTGTGGATGAGCCACGGCGATCGCTTGGAAACCCTGCCTGCTGGCTGGCATCCAATCGCGATCAGCCCCAACTCGCCCTATGCCGCTGCTGCCGATGAAGATCGACGCTGGTATGGCTTGCAATTTCACCCTGAGGTCGTGCACTCACCCTATGGCAAGCAAGTGCTGCACAATTTTCTCTACCGCATTTGCGCATGTGCTGGCAGTTGGCAGCCTAGCCACTTTATCCAAGAGGCGGTTGAGCGAATTCAGCAGCAAGCGCCCAGCGGCCAAGTGATTTGTGCGCTCAGCGGTGGAGTTGATTCGGCGGTAGCAGCGTTGTTGGCCCACCAAGCCATTGTCGAACGCTTGACCTGTATTTTTGTCGATAACGGTTTGTTGCGCCGCGGCGAGGCCGAGCAAGTTTCACGCACCTTCCGCGATCACTTCCAAATCGAATTGATTACGGTTGATGCCGCTGAAGAATTTTTGGCAGCACTGGCAGGCGTGACCGATCCTGAGCAAAAACGCAAGATCATCGGCGAAAAATTTATTCGCATTTTCGAGCGCGAAGCCCGTAACCTCGATGACGCGGCCTATTTGGTACAAGGCACGCTCTATCCCGATGTGATCGAATCGACAGCGCCAGATCGCAATGTGGCAGTCAAGATCAAAACCCATCATAATGTTGGCGGCTTGCCCGATGATATGAAACTCAAGGTGATCGAGCCATTACGCATGCTGTTTAAGGATGAAGTGCGGGCAGCCGGTTTGGCCTTGGGTTTGCCCGAAGATTGGGTCTGGCGACATCCCTTCCCTGGGCCAGGTTTAGCGGTGCGGTTGCTGGGCGCAATCAGCTTTGAGCGCTTAGAAACCTTGCGCCATGCCGATGCAATTTTCCTTGAAGAATTGCGGGCAGCAGGCTTGTATCGCGCGACGCAGCAGGCCTTTGCGGTGTTGTTGCCAGTGCAAAGTGTCGGCGTGATGGGTGATTATCGCACCTATGCCGATACCATTGCGATTCGTGCGGTGAGCACCGAAGATTTTATGACCGCCGATTGGGCTCGCTTGCCCTATGAATTGTTGGCCAAAGTCTCCAGCCGCATTGTCAACGAGGTGACGGGAGTTAATCGGGTGGTGTATGATATTTCATCAAAACCACCAGCCACAATCGAATGGGAATAATCTAAAAGCCCAGTCATCCTAGCAGCAACATCGGCCACCAAAATGGCCGATGTTGCAAAAAGAGCACTATGAGCGATTTGCATCAATTAGTTTTATTAACCAAGTTGGCGGCTCCCCAGATTCCCAGTACGTTGGTTGAGCGCCAGCATGTGCTTGAACGCTTGACCTGTCGTGGGCGAGTGAGCTTAATTACCGCCAGTGCAGGCAGTGGCAAAACCACCTTGCTTAGTAGCTTGGCTAATGCTCGTCAGCGGGTGGCTTGGCTCACCCTCGATAGCAACGATAATGATGCAATTCGCTTTGCTCGCTATTTAATTGTGGCCCTGCAAACGCTAGAGCCAACGCTTGGCCGCAATGCCATGGCGCTGTTGAATGGTTTACAACAACCAGCGATTGAAGCCGTTTTAACTTTATTGATCAACGAAATTAGTGTGGCCCAGCCAGCCCCAATGCTGCTGGTGCTCGATGATTATCATTGGATTGATGCTCAGGTTGTGCATCGTGCCTTGGCTTGGCTGATCGATCAATTGCCTGCCCAACTCCACCTGATTATTGCTAGTCGTAATGTGCCGCCATTGCCCTTGGGTCGTTGGCGCGGCAAAGGTTATTTGACTGAGCTTGATGCCAGCGTGCTGCAATTCAATTCAGCTGAAACCGCCCAATTATTAGCGCAAACCCTTGGCGATTTGCCTGATCAAAGCACAATCGATTGGCTGACTGAACGCACCGAGGGCTGGGTCGCTGGCATTCAATTAGCCGCACTTTCGGCGAAAGATCGGGCCAATGTGCAGCAAATATTGAGCGGATTTAGCGGTAGCCATCGTTATATTTTCGATTATTTGGCCGAAGAAGTGCTTGATCAGCTTGATCCAGCAACGCTTGAATTTCTGCTAGCTACCAGTGTTGCCGAGCGCCTGACCGGAGCTTTATGTGACCAACTGCTGGATTGGCAGCCAGGCACTGGGGCACAGATGTTGGCGCAATTAGCTGATGCTCAGCTCTTTTTGGTGGCACTTGATGATGAGCGACGCTGGTATCGCTATCACCATTTGTTTGCTGAATTTTTGCGTTTTCGGCTCCAGCAGCTTGATCCACAAGCTCCTGCCGAATTTTTGCAACGTGCCAGCGCTTGGCATGCTGCCAACAACGATCTAAACAGTGCAATCAACTATAGCCTTGCGGCCAACGATCATCAACAAGCCGCCAACTTGATTGCTCAGTTTGGCCGTGATGCCTTGATGCGTGGCGAAGCTTTGAGCGTGCGCAGTTGGCTGGCGCGGTTGCCAGCGATTCAGCTGAGCCAATCGAGCCATTTGGCCTTGATTGCTGCTTGGTCGCAATTATTGACGGTCGATATTTTAGGGATTGAAGAACATCTCCAACAGGCTCGTGCCCATCTCGAAGCCTTGCCCCAAGCTGAACAAGCGCGGGCCAACGCCGAAATTGCCACAATCGAGGCGGTGCTGTTACGCTTTGGCGATAATATTGAGCATTCGATGCAGCATTCACAGGCAGCGCTTGAACTGGTTGAACATGACGATTTGGTATTGCGCGGGATTTTATTGGGCAATTTGACCGTATCGGCTCGGCTGACTGGCAACTTAACCATTGCTGTGGCCGCTGCGAGCGATGCAGTTGCGATCAATCAGCGTAGCGGCAACACCTTTGCTATGCTCTTGGCGATAGCCGATCTTGGCCAAATTCAGGCCCAACAAGGCCATTTACGCAAAGCTGCCGCGACCTATCGGCGGGGCATCGAGCTAGCCAGCGAACGTGGTTGGCATCAAGTGCCAGCCTTAGGCTTGATTCACGTTGGCTTGGGCGAAGTTTGCTACGAATGGAATCAGCTTGAGGAAGCCCAAATTCATGCTGAACAAGCGATTGCCATTGCTCAAATTAATGGCTATTTGGATATTGCCACCGATGGCTACCGTTTGCGGGCGCGGGTTGAGCATGCCAACAACGAGCGGCGCAGCAGCCAAGCCTCGACTGAGCAAGCCTTGCATTTTGCCCAGCGCAACAATGTTGGGCGCTTTATCAACGAAGTTCAAGCCTCGCAAGCGCGGATGGCCTTGATTTTGGGCGATGTAGCGACAGTGCGGCGCTGGGCGCAGACCGTGCAAAAAACGACATGGCAATGGCAGCAGGTCAGCGCGGCCAATACCTACGCCCGCTGGTTGATTGCCAATAACGAGCCAGCCCAAGCCTTGCAACTAGCTCAGCCATTGCTTGAACAAACGCTCAAATTTGGGGGCAATCGGCTTGAATGGCTGCTGACCTTGGCTCTCGCTTATGCCGCTCAACATAATCTCAAACCAGCCCAAACCCAGCTAGAGCAAGCCTTGGCGATCAGCGAGCAAGAAGGAGCTTTGCGCACGTTTATTGATGCTGGCGCTGGCTTGGCCCAATTACTGCGTGAAGGCACAAGCTATGCTGCGCAACGGGCGGCGATTGTGGCGGCCATGCTGCAACAAAGTAGCACGTCCAGCGCTGCTCAAAGCCTTAACGAACCACTCAGCGAACGCGAAATCGAAGTACTAAAATTATTGGCTTTAGGCCATAGCAATGCTGAAATTGCCGAGCGCTTGGTGATTGCGATTGGCACGGTTAAACGCCATGTCAACAATTTGTTGGGCAAACTGAATGCCCGCAGCCGTACCGAAGCCGTAGCCATCGCCCGCGATGAAGGCTTGCTGCATTAGCCGACGCTGATTAAACATCTGGCATATAATACAATTGATGGATTAATCGGAGGGCTTGGCGATGCGAGCGGCAGTATTAACCGGATTTTTGGGAACTGGCAAGACGACCTTGTTGTTGGCGGTTGCCAATGCCTTGGCCGACCGTGGCGAGTACGTGGCAATTATTGAAAACGAGCGTGGCAGCGTCGGCATCGATGGGCGCTATTTGCAATCGCAGGGCATGACCGTGCGCGAGCTGCGTGCTGGCTGCGTTTGTTGCGATTTGGCCTTGCCCTTGCAAATTACCGTGCAACGCTTGAGCGAACATTATGAGCCAGATTGGCTGCTGCTCGAAGCTAGCGGCATTGCTAAACCCGAATTGCTCAAAGCCAGTTTGCAACACCCGATGATTAGCCAGATCAATTGGCGCTTTATTGCGTTGGTCGATCCGGTGCGCTTTGGCAAAATGTGGCACGATAGTTATGGCTTGGGCCAATTATTGCGCGGCCAAATTAACATCGCCGATGTGATTGTGCTGCCCAAAAGCGATTTAGTAGAGCCAAGCGTGCTTGAGCATGTCGCCGCCGAGATTCGCAGTTTACGCCCCGATGTGCCAGTGATTCCATTTACCGCTGATGATCCTGCGGCCACAACGTTGATGGTGCGGGCATTTAGTGAGCCACTGCGCTAGAGGAGCCAAAGCATGCTAGAAATTGGCGCAGCAACTATTGTTGCTCAACTCGCAGTTTCGCCAACAACCTCAATTCAAGCGCTATTTGAGGCCGCCTTACAAGCTGCTGATGAGTGCATTTGCACCGCTGCGCCTGAGTGGTTGGGCCATTGTAAATTGCTGTTGGATACGGGCGATCAAGTTTGTTATGTTTCGCGAACTGAGGCCAATGGGCATAATTCGTGGAGCAACCCACCCAAACCCTTGAATGCTACGACCAACGCCGAGGTTACGATTTACATTGCGGTCTATGGAATCGACGATCGCCATGCGCAACTAGCGGCTCAAGCAGCCCAAACCATGCTCACAGTATTAATGTGATTCGCGTTCGCGGCTAATATAGCGTTTTTCATATTCTTGGGTGGTGCAGAGGCTGTGCAAATCAGGGCCACGATCAAGCCAAACAAAGCCATCAAGATGATCCATTTCGTGCTGAATAATGCGTGAGAGGCTGCCACTCGCTTCGATGCGTTGCTCCTCGCCCGCCAACGTATAGGCGACCACAGTTACACCAAGTGGGCGTTGCACCAAACCCCAAATGCCAGGAAAGCTAAAACATGATTCATAGCGTTCGTCTTCCTCGCGGCTCCAGCGCTCAAAACGCGGGTTGACTAGCACTAAATTGGTGTCGGGGGTATCAATCAAAATCAAGCGCTTGAGCACGCCAATTTGCGGTGCGGCAATACCTCGGCCATAGCCAATTCGTTGTCGCATATCGGCCAAGGTATCGCGCATGTCGTTCAAAATGCGGGCCACTTCGGGGCTGGTTGGGTCGGCAAATGGAGTTGCTGGCTGGCGTAACAACGGATTTCCAAGCTCGATCAGTGGTACAACCGCCATAACAGACTCCTTGATTCGGTTAAAAAAGTTTGAAACGGCTAAACGCCCAGCCTTGAAACAGTAATAAGCCCCCAACCACCGCAAACACCAAGGGATAGGCAATTTTGACAATATCCATGGCGATTACTACACCCGCCCAAACCAAAATAACCGCTCCGACGATCAGGCTCATTCGACCAAACAAACGGCGTAGATCGGTCACACGGCCTGTTTTGTTGGATAAAAAGGTGGTGGCTGCCGCCATCCAGATGATGCCGCAGCACATAAAGACTGCTGGAAGTGCCAGAATAATTGGTCGCATTACTTCATCTTATCCAAAATAGTTTGCAATTCGGATTGATCAACATAGGCCACTGATTCTAATCCATCTTGCAAAACTTGGCGAGCCTCGTCGATATCGCCTTTGGCTTGATAGCAATAGGCTTTGCCAATATAAGCATTTTTCAACGAGGGATTATAATCAAGCGCCGTGCTATATTGATCGATCGCTGCATCATAATCTTTGTTATTGTACAAGATATTGGCTTTGCCGAGGTAGGCCGTCGCATAATCAGGCTGGAGATTAATCGTTTGTTCGTAGAGCTTCAACGCTTCATCATAGTAGCGCGTGTCGTAGTAGGTATCGGCTAAGCCAGCAATTGCATTTGGGTATTCCGGGTCACGTTCCAAAGCCTTTTTAAAGGTTTCGATGGCTTTATCAGTATCTTTGGTGTCGTAGAGATAGACATAACCCAAATCGACATAGACCGATAGCCACGATGGAGCTTCGGCAATCGCCGCTTCATAATCGCGAATCGCTGCGGCATAATCGCTTTGGGGATCGCTGGAGTTGTTGCGACCCAGCCACCAGTTGGTCAATGCTCGTCCATTCAAGGCGTTGGGGTCACGCTGGTTACGCTCAAGCGCTAGATCGAAAAACTGCTGGGCTTCTTCATATTTACGCTCGTAAATTTGCGTCCAACCCTTGCCTGCAAAGGCCAAACCATAATTTGGGTCAAGCGCTAGGGCATCGTCGAATGATTGATAGGCTTTTTCAAAGCGCTGAGCTGCGGTTTCATCTTCGCCGAGGTGCAGGGCAACCCGCGCTTGTTCGGCGTAAAAATAGCCAATATTATTACGCAGCAACGGCAATTGCTCTTGCAAACCAATCGCCCGATTGAAATTATCAATCCCATCGACGACAAATTCTTTGCCAGCGCCAGCGTCGCGGCTGGTTTGATCTTGATAGGTGACCCATTGAACGTAGCCTTTGGCGCTGTAGGCCATAGCTTGCTCAAAGCGTGAACGATTGGTTGCCAGCTCGATTGCTTTATTGGTATCGGCCAAGGCATCGGCCAGCAACTCGCTATCACCTTGCTCGTTGCCGACATCAGCTCGTGCAGTAGCCCGCGCCATATAGGCCAAAGGATGATTCGCATCCAAACGGACGGCTTCTTCGGCTTCAGCCAAAGATTCATTAAATTGACGATTATCGGAATGCACTTGGCTGAGCCAAGCATGGGCACTGGCTTGGTTGGCATCAATCGCAATTGCTTGACGAATTGCTTGATCGGCATCAGGCGTTTGGCCACGCATCAGATAGGTAATGGCTAGTTTTTCGTGGGCCTCGAAGCTCTCATCATCAGCAGCGGTCGCTTCTTTGTAGAGATTAATTGCTTCGATCAAGCCGCCACGGCGTTCAAAGGCAGCATCGCCTTGAGCAATAATATCTTCGGCATCACTGCCAGAAGCCAAAATAACCCCAACCACAACTGCCACCAACAGCAAAACCCCTAGGCCAACCCAAATCGTCAATTTTTGCTTGTTGCGCAGAACTGAGGTAGCACCTGTATAGGCAACTGGACTGGGTTGGCTAATTGGCTGTTGGTTATATTGTGCTGGCTGGGCCGCATTTGGCATGATTGCTGGCCGAGTGGCTTGGGTATTGGCCGCGACATAGCCATCATAGGGCGATTGGCTATGGATCACCACTTGTTGATTGCTGGGATTGGTCGGTGGATAATTCGGCATTACCTGCTGATTGCTCACTGGCGTTGGCGGGTAATGCGGCGCAACCGCCTG
>NZ_DOPT01000043.1:17286-50750 GCF_003512625.1 Herpetosiphon sp.
TGTTGATTGCTCAGCGGCGTTGGCGGATAGACCTGTGGGCTACTCGGCGATGTTGGCGCATATTGGGCTGGCTGATTTTGGGCAAATGGCGTAGCCGCAGCCACATTTGGCCGTGCACCATTACTCGCTTGCCGCAAGGCCTCGAAAAAAGCCGCCGCTGTTGGATAACGTGCCTCAGGCGTGCGAGCCAACGCCTTCATCAAGACATCTTCGACCGCCGATGGCATGGTCGGAATCAGATCGCTGGGAGCGCGTGGTGCACGAATAACCCGCGCTAAAAGCACAGCTTGGGCATTATTGGCGACAAATGGCATCTGTTTGGTCAGCATTTCGTAAGCCATAACCGCCAAGGCATAGAGATCGCTAGCAGCGCCAACTGTCAAGCCCTGAGCCTGCTCAGGCGACATATATTCCGGTGTGCCCATCACCGTGCCAACTTGGGTCAAGCCCGAATCGCTGCTCCCACCGCGAGCCAAGCCAAAGTCGGTCAAATAAACCCAGCCTTCAGGCGTGAGCATCACATTCGAAGGCTTGATATCACGGTGAATGACACCCTTGCGATGGGCATAATCGAGCGCCTTGCCAACTGGCTCAAGCAACTCCAGCACTCGATGAACCGACATTGGGGCTTCTTGCTCGATATTTTCCTTGAGCGTATTGCCCTCAATATATTTCATGACGATGTAGTAAAAGCCTTCAGCTTGGCCAACTTCGTAGATTGGCACAATATGGCTATGTTCAAGCCCTGCGGCGGCCCGCGCCTCTTGCTGGAACCGCGCAATATAGCTTTGATCAAACGTCATCTCTGGTGGCAACAATTTGAGCGCCACAGTACGATTCAGGTTTTCTTGGTAAGCACGATAAACCATAGCCATGCCGCCTTGGCCAAGTTTATCGACAATTTTGAAATGATTAAGCATGCGCCCAATCAACTGGGGATCTTGCATATAAAAAGACCTCACAATAACTCATTGTGTCGGCTCAGTCTAGACGATCTCAGGGCTTTTGTGAATAGTTGGGCTGGCTTGGCAAGCTGAGATTCTGCTGAGAGTATGTTGGCGCTTCTACGTGATTGTACATAGTGACGTTGCAAGCGCTGCAATTAAATGGTGATTGCTAGCACAATCTCTGCCAGCGTTCGCTTATTTGTGCCAGCTCAGCGTTAGCAAACGTGGCGCTTGATTGGCATCATCAGCATGCCAATATTCGTGCAATTGGCTGAGTTGTAAGCCGTGCTTCGTGGCAGCTCGCCCAAAATCGCTGATATGATGGGTAAATGCTGGAACTTCAATTTGACCGTGTTGGCCTTGAAAACGCGCCTGCGAGCCTTGATATTGGCGAAATGGATGCAGTTCGGAGATCAATAATTGACCATTGGGCATGAGCGCTTGGTTGGCTTGGGCAAAAAAATGATCGAGATCAGCTAAATGTTCAAGCACCAAATTGGTTACGACTAGATCGAAATAAGCCCTGGCAACTGGCCATGCTTTGGTTAAATCAGCTTGCTGAAACTGCACATGCTGAGCATTAATTTTGCTACGTGCTTGCTCCAACATGCCGCTTGAAAAATCTAGTGCCACAACTGCTGTGCCAATCGTGCTAAAAAACTGGGTATTTTTGCCAGTACCACAACCCAATTCCAAAATTGCTTGATAGTGGTGGCCTTGCAAAAGCTGCTGCATCACCTGTTGATCAAGGTCGCGAGTGCGGTTGCGATCGTTATCGTAGCTGCTGGCCCATTGGTTATAGGCCTGTTGAATTGACATTGCTTTGCTCCTGTTTTAGTGCCCTCGTGCCTAGTTTCATCCTTTCAAGGGTAGAATTTAGAATTGGTTGATCACCACCCTTCCGTCCCGCCTCAAGGCGGGAGACGCAGGGGGCTTTAATCCCCCTGCACCCCCTCAATCACAATTAGGGATTGAAAGGCATCCCCCGATGAACCACCAAATATGTGGTTTGTAGCGGAACTTCGCCCGCCGCAGTGGGAGAGTGGCTGGGGGTGAGGGCATCACTCAAGCCTTGAGCATAGCAGTGGCAATGATCTACAACATCGGCCCTATGATGCACTTTAAAGCCCAATCGCAGACCTAGTTGGCCTGCGATCAAAAGCTTGGAATAAATTATAAATTGTAATTTAGACGAAGGCTGGTACGCCGGTAATTTCGCGACCAACGACGAGCGTATTGATTTCGTTGCTGCCTTCGTAGGTATACACCGCTTCCATATCAGCAAAATGGCGGGCGATATGATTTTCGAGCAACAAGCCGTTGCCACCAAAGATTTCGCGGCCTAGGGCCACAATTTGGCGAGCTTTGGCTGAATTGTTCATCTTGGCCAGCGACGATTGACCATCGGTCATCAAGCCTTGGTCGCGCAATACGCTCAAACGCCAAGTGGTTAATTCCATCGCCACCACTTCTGCCAGCATTTTAACCAATTTTTCTTGAATTAATTGGTAGCCAGCGATTGGCTTGCCAAACTGTTTGCGTTCTTGGCTATAGCGCAAGGCCATTTCATAGGCAGCTTGGGCATGCCCCACGCCTTCCCATGCTACGCCAAAACGGGTGTTGGCCAACACAACCGCTGTATCTTTGAACGATCGTGCTTTTTCGAGACGATTGCTGGCGGGAATGCGACAATTTTCGAGCTTGATTTCGGCATTCCACAGGGCGCGTTTGGCAATTTTGCCATGCATCACGGTTGCTTCAAAGCCTGGAGTCCCTTTTTCGACCAAGAAGCCTGTCACTTGATTGGTGGCTTCATCGCGTGCCCAAACAATAATTACATCGGCAAACGAGGCGTTGCCAATCCAGCGTTTTTGGCCGTTGAGCACATAGTGGTCGCCCTCTAGGCGGGCAGTGGTTTGAATATGCGAGGCATCTGAGCCGTTATCTGGCTCAGTCAGGGCAAATGCCCCAATTTTTTCCATCGAAGCCAATTTGGGCAACCAATATTCTTTTTGGGCTTCTGAGCCACAATAATAGATGCTCGACATCGCCAAGCCGCTGGTTACGCCAAAAAAGGTACAAACTGAGCCATCAATTTTGGCCATTTCGGCAGCAACCAAGCCAGTTGCCACGCTCGATAAGCCTGGGCAGCCATAGCCCTGAATCGTGCCGCCACAGACCTTGAGTTCAGCCAACTTAGGAATTAACTCGAACGGAAATTCGCCCTTCTCCCAATATTCGTTGATGATCGGCTTAACTTCACGCTGCATAAAGCCACGCACCCGATCACGTACTTCACGCTCTTCAGGCGTTAACAGCAAATCAAATTGGTAGAAGTCCAAGGCGGGGTCGGCGGTGTGCTCTTGCATCGTCATTGATGGATTCTCCTTATATGATCTTGCGTCGGATCGAGGATGACGCACTGCGTTATTCACTATACCACACTTTTTGAAAATCAAAAGGCAGAAGTCAAAAGTCAAAAAATGGCAGGAATGAGGAGCTAGGGGCCAGGGATCAGGTGCTAGATAGCGAAGGATCATCCATCAAATCTGTGGCAAAAAAACAAGCCTTCGCGGCCTTCGTGTGCTTCGCGGTTTCAGTCCTTCGTGCTCTTCGTGCTCTTCGTGGATCAAGATTTTAACGCAGAGGCGCAGAGAGTATGGGCTATAGGCGATTGGCTATTGGAAGATCAATTTGTGAAATTCGTGCAATTCGTGGCAAAAAAACAAACCTTCGCGTCCTTCGTGCGCTTCGCGGTTTCAGGCCTTCGTGTCCTTCGTGGATCGGCCTACTGACCTAAATCGCGCAGACGTTCTTCGGCTTGTAAGCGCCAACGATCATCGGGGCTGGCTTGTTGGCTGATTAAGTGATAGGCTTCACGCGCTAGATCGATTTGGTTGGCTTCTTCGGCAGTTAGGCCTTGGTAGTAGCGGGCTTCATGAAAATTGCCATTCAAACTCAAGGCTCGTTCAAACGATTTAATTGCATCATTGGTGCGGTTTTGGGCGCGATAGGTTCGACCAAGCCAATATAAGGCGGTTGGGTCATTTTGGTTGCGCCGCACCGATTGATCAAGCGCTTCTTCGGCTGCTTGTAGGTTGTTTTGGCTGAGATAGAGCTTGCCTTGCAAATATAATGCTTCGCTATTTTGCGCATCCAATTGGGCGGCCCGACCATAATCGCTAATCGCGGCGGCCATTTGGTTTTGGCGCTCGTTGAGTTTGCCGCGCTCAAACAAGGCCCGCGCATCGTTTGGCCGATAATTCAAAGCTCGATCAAGCAAACGCCGCGCCTCAGCATCGTATTCGGCAGCTTGTGCTGGGTCATAGGCATAGCTGTTAATCGCCATGTTGCAATAAGCCCGACCAGCCCCAAACAAGGCTTCGGCATTATTTGGATCGGTCGCTAGCACCAAATTAAATTCATCAAGTGCCCGTTCATAGAAACCTTGCTCGACCAAGGCCTGGCCCAGCCAAAAATGGGCGTTGGTGCTATTGGGTTCGCGGGCGAGGGCTTGATTATAATAGCCAATCGCCACTTGCCACTCGCCCCGATCGGCGGCAGTACGGCCTAAACCAATGTAAGCAGGAATGATCGTCGAATCGTTATCCAAAATTTCGTTGTAGGCTGTAATTGCCTCATCAAACCGCCGTTCGCGCCGAAAACTCTCGGCTATGCCAAGCTGCGCTTCGATGTACACGCCATCAGCATCACGGGCAATCGCTGCGCGTTCTTGCTCGCGAGCTGCTTCAAAACGACCTTGCTCAAGGTAGGCTTGGGCCAAATAATGGCGTGATTCAGGCACATTCGGATTGAGCCGCACCGATTGTTCCAAGGCATCGGCGGCCTCGCTATAACGCCCAATCTCCAAAAATTCGCGGCCCATATCCTCGAAATTGCGTGGATCTTCGCCGCCAGCGTCGATTGCGCGTTGATAGGCCGCAACGGCATTATCTGGCTGGTCGAGATACCGCGCATACAATTGGCCTAATGCGAGATGCGCCTCAACGTAGCTGGTATTAATTTCAGTTGCAACTTGATAGGCTTTTTCGGCTCCTGCATAATCGCCACGGTTTTGGCGCAAGCGGCCAATCTCATAAGCAGCGCTAGCATTGCTGCTATCAACATTCAATGCCCGCAAGAAGATATCTTCAGCCGATTGATCTTGGCCTGCTTGGGCATAGACTTTGCCTAATTCAACTAAGGCTTGGCTGTTATTCGCATTCGCCAAAGGCAAAAGCGTCACTTCAGCATCGGCCAAAGCCCCAAGCTCGCGTTGAGCTGTGCCCAGGGTAATCCGTGCCCCAAGGTTATCAGGGCGATTAGCCACAATCCATTGTAGATAGGGCAAGGCGGCGGCCCATTGTTTATCGCTAACCTCTAAGCGAGCAGCCAAAATATAGCCAGGCGTAAAATTTGGGGCGGCAGCAATGGTTTTTTGCAAATAATCACGCACTGCTTGGTTGCGTTCTGGGCTTGGGCCTTCGGTATTAAAGCGCGTGATTGCCAAGCCATACCAGCCCTCAGGCCGATTGGCATTGAGTTCGCTGGCTTTGGTGTAGTAATCCATAGCTGTTTTTGGCGCACCCAAAATTCGATGCACCCGCCCTGCCTGAATTAAAATTGGATAATTCTGGTCTTGGGCTTTGGCGAGTGGATCGATCACATTTTGGGCTAATTCCAGCGGAGAATCATCGCCAAACATGCCATCCCACATGCTGCGCAGCCGACCTTTTTGCTCAAGCGAGGCTGAAATACCCTCTTCGGTCATCGCGACCGCTTGCCAATAGCGCACCTGATTGAGCAATTCAAAGGCTTGGCGCGAATGAGCTTCGTGCACCCGCCCTGATTCTGGCAAGCCTGCTGCATCATCACGGGCGGCAATTTGGCGTTGCTCGATCGAAATCGTTTCAAGTGTAACAACCGCACTATCAAGCCGTTGGCGCACAATCGTCAGGGTTTCGCGAGGCAATGGCGGCACAATCTCCAATTCCCACAGCGGCTGATCGCCATTGTTGACCAACTGGGCTACTTGAACCCGCGCTGTCATCAATTGAACCAACGGATCAGCGTTCGCATAGCCATTCAGATTATTGATGGTTTCGATCGCCTGCGCCAATTGATTCGCTTGTAATTGAGCCTCGACCAAGGCTAATTTGTTGCTGATGCCATTAGGATTGAGCTTGACCGCTAAGGCCAACTCACCAACCGCTACCGCTGGGTCAACCCCACGTAACGCCAACAAACCACGATTCAAATGCAGCGCCGTAAGATCGCTATTTGTGCCTTTGAGGCGTTCTTGAGCAGTGTTGAAGGCTTGAGTTGCCTCAGAAAAACGGCCTTGTTCTAGCAACACAACCCCAAGGTTATTCCAATATTCAGGTTTATCGGCAGTTTCTAAGGCTCGCCGAAAATCACCCTCGGCTAAGCTCCATTGCTCTTGCAGGGCGGCAATCGAGCCACGAATCCCCAAGAGCAAATCGGGGCGTAACGGCCCATCCACGGCATAGCGATCAAGCAAACTATTGATCGCTTGGATCGCTTGATCGTACTCGCCCATTTGATAGAGATCGATCACGACCAAAATTTCACCGAGCACGGCTTGGGCATTAAATGGCTGGTCGGCCAAACGATATACGAGTGGTAAACTCAAGCGTTCGCGTAACCCCAACGAGCGATCATGCGGCAAGGGTTGGCGTGGAGTCCAGAGCAATTGCGGCTCGATGCTAGCGCTATTGGCATCACCGCCAGCGACAATTGTGCCCCAAATCACCAGATCATATTTGGGCCGATCGGCTAAATTCCAAGCACTTTGGGCATCGGCAATTGGGGTTTTGAGCACAGCAAATTGCAAATCATTAGCACGAGCTTGCCAAGCCTGGGCCATGGTGGTGGCTGCGGCAAAACCTTCTTGGGCTGGTTGGCCTGCGCTGCTGGTAAATGGTGAGAGAATTACCCGTGCCCGAACAGTTTCAGTCGGTTGACTACCCCAAAAGCCCAGTAAGTTCAAACTCAGAAAAAAAGCAATTAAGATAATCAGGAAGAAAATAACCACGCCCATATTGCCGCGCGATTGAACTTCATCACGAATGCGGACTGCCCACGAGCGCTGGGTGCGCAAATCGCGGGCACGTAGGGTTGGAGCAATTGCGCCAGTCGGGCGGGCAGATGGGCGGCGCTGGCGAATTGCAATCAAGCGCTGCACATGGCCAGTGCGATACAAGTTATAGCCAAATAGCCCACACAACAAAATGACAAAAATCCATCCGATCATCGAGCCTCCAGCCGCACCAAGTGCAAAGCCAACGAAAGATACTCGTGAATAGGAATGGTCGGCTTCAAACCAGTCTGAATTTGAAGCTGGGCAAAACCTTGTTCATAGCTTGATTGATTAAGTTTTAGGGTAATTTGTGGCAAGCTCTGCCAACGTTCGGGCACATGCGGCAAGACATCGCGATAGCCCAACACCAAAGCATCGGGCATAATTTCACTATCGGCCTCGATTACAAATAATGATTGTTGTTGGAGCAAATCGCTCAGCATATCGACTAAGCCAACATCTTGGGCGATAACCCCAATTGTTGGGCCACGTTTGCGCCGATCTTGCTCAATCGTCTGTTTTTGCGCACGCCGATCAACCACATAGACGCTGCCAGTTTGTTGTTTGGCAACCCGCTTCATCTCGGCAGCGGTGCGACTTAGGTCGTGATAGGTTTGTTGCATATCTTCACGATGCAGCACCACGCCAACCGAGAGCGTCTGGATCGGCACAGGTTTGTTGCTACTATTGGGATCGTACAAGGTCAAAATCCGCTGATCAAAGCGCCGAATCAAATCTTCGCAGAGGGCATTGACATGTTCCGATGCCATAATCAGGGCAAAATCATCGCCGCCAATATGGCCAATAAATAGCCCTTCATCGTTGTATTCAGCCTTGATTTCCGTCAAAATTGTGGCCAACAGCTTGATCACCAAATCGCCACGGGCAAAGCCATAGCTATCGTTATAGGCTTTGAAATTATCCAAATCGAGGTACAACAAAGCAAAGGCTTGTTGCTGGCGCAAGCGATGGTTAACTTCTTCTTCGATCAAAATATTGCCGGGCAAGCCAGTCAGTGGGTTGAGCACAGGGCGGCGGGTTGCTCGCAACAATTGGGCGCGAACACGGGCCAGCAGTTCAGGCATTTGAAACGGCTTGACGATATAATCATCAGCGCCCAATTCAAAGCCAGTCACCACATCCTCAATCGCGGTACGCGCAGTGAGCACAATAATTGGAATATGGGCCAGCCGTGTATCGTTGCGCAATTGGCGAATCGCCTCATAGCCATCGATGCGCGGCATCAAAATATCAACAATCATCAAATCGGGAATTTGCAGTTGGGCCTTGGCTAACAGGTCGCCGCCATCGTTGGCAAGAGTAACCTCATACCCATGCTCAACTAAAATCAGTTCAAGCAATTGGCTTAGGGCTTCGTTATCGTCAGCAACGAGAATACGTTCAGGCATACTGTTCCCAAGGCAGCACCTAGCAAAAATACTAGGCTCAGATTAACAACTGGGCGTACAAACTCTCTAGGCTCAAATCGCGGCGCACGGTGTCGGGTGAGGCCACGGTTAATGCGGCGGCACTTGCTCCCAAGCGCACAGCTTCATCCAAGGTCAACTCATTCATTAGGCCAAATAAGACGGCTGCGGCCAAGGCATCGCCTGCTCCAGTGGCATCGACAACATCGCGCACCAAGGTTGGAATATGGCCATGACCATCGGCGGTGGCATAGACGAGGCCTTCACGGGCTAAAGTAATAATCGCAATTTCCACGCCAAGCCGCACTAATTCTTTGGCCGCTGCTGTCGCCTCGGCAGGCGAGGTCACCGGCAAGCCAGTTAATGCTTCGGCCTCACGCTCGTTGGGCGTAATCAAATACATCCCACGCAAACGATCACGGTAGCGACCTGCTAAACCATAGGCCACAGGCTCGAAACAGACTGGAATATCTTCTTCGGCACAAATTTGCAAAATCACATCGGCAGTTGCCCGTGCCAAATTGGCATCAATAAAGACTGCATCGGCTGCCCGCAATAGCTGCACGTTATCGTAAATATAATCGGGCGTTAATGCCCGCGCACAGTGGCTATCATCGAGCGCCGTATACAACAAGCCATTGCGATCGAGCAGCGCCAAATAGGCTGCCGAATGTTGATCCTCTAAAATCATCATGGCATCGGTATCAACACCAGCATCTTCAGTTTGTTGGATGATTAAGCGCCCAAATTCATCGTTGCCTACCGCGGCAATCAGGCTGCTTTGTGCGCCCAAGCGAGCCAAATTTTCAGCAATGTTGCGGGCAACTCCGCCAACACTAATTGTTAAACGGCCTGGATTCGAGGTTTTTTCAATCAATGGCTCAAGCAAACGCCCTTTGATATCCAGCCCTGCGCCACCAATAACCACCACGCGCCAATCTGTATCCAAATGTTCCATGCCAAATAACTCCCTCGCTATATGGTTATTCTTGTTCGATCAGATTGTGTTCGCGGTAGGCTTTACGTTTTTCGTGCTCATCGAGCGCCAGAGTCAGCAAATGTTTCAAATCATCAGGTTTCATTTCAGGATTATCAGCAATGATCGTATTCATCCAATCTTGCAGCATTTGCAAACTGGAAGCATTTTCAATTTCGTTGCGTTGACGTTGAATTTCCAGATCAGTTTCAGCCAATTTCTTGCGTTGATAGGCTTCAGCATCGGCCATTGCGATTGTGCGCTTAATTTCTTGCTCCGACAAACGATTAGCCGTTTGAATTTCCAGATCAGCCGTGATCGCCCGATAGAAGGCCTTAATTCGATCAGGATTGAGCACAACTTGGGTAATGCCAATATCGAGCACTTCGATGCCCCATTGTTGCACTTTTTCTTGCACCCGATTTTTCAATTGGGCGGCAATTTCGGCACGACGGGCCGAAATATCTGCCGGTGCCAGCTTACCATAACTGCGCTTTTCAGGATTATAAAAGGTATTATCGTGAATAATTGCCCGTAAATCTTCTTCAACATCGCGGCGTAATTGCGATTGAATCGCTTCGATCCAAAAATCGGCACTCATGCGCACTTGCATCACATCCATATTGCGCCGATCGGCAATTTCTTTAAAAATATGGTCGCGATTGGGGTAGTTGTAGGGTAATTTCAAAAAGCCTTCGTAACGCATTTCAACAGGCATGCTTGAACCATCGTCAGGAAAGCGCTGAATAATTCGCGATTGAGTATCGACGACAATTTTATCGACCGTATGCAGCGAAGCAGTATCAACCATTTCAACTTCAACATCGGTTTGAATATTGTAGGTTGGCATAACCGCTACGCCAACTTCGAGGGCTGGCACAATCGGCGAATGCAAACCTGGCGGGCGAATGATATGCTGATGATCCATGCGGCGTTGAATTAACAATACTTCGCCTTCTTCAACATGCTGACCAATGCGGGCAGTCATGGCCAAGAAGACCATATAGACCCCAGCCAGGAGCACGGGAGCACACATCAATCCCAGCAAATTGCCATTTAAGGCTTGTTGTCCAAGCAGGGCTGCACATGAAACAGCGGTAATACCAGTTAATGTGCCCAACATATTGCGCGATGATTCGCGTTGGGCGACTGAGCCGCGACTAAACGCCAAAAAAAGCCCAATCAGGACAATTAACAACAGGATTATCCCAACCAGACCTTGATTTGCTTGATATTGTGCTGGCCCAATATAGATAAATAAACAGCTTACCAGCAGGATAATCACGAGGACAGAGGGCGATAAACGGCTCATCGTTGGCCTCCCATGCAGTTAAGCCGCAAGCCAGCAGCAAGGCTCAAAACCATTAACAACTACTAACAACTACTGCGGCCTATTATACACGATGCTTGCAAGCAGCCGTAAGTGAGGCTAGGAACGAGCATTTACCAATCAAGCATGAAGTAAAGGGATAAAGGATGCGGCTATGGGCTATCGGAGTATTATTCCTGGAATTCGTGGCTAAAGCTAATCCTTTGCGCTCTTTGTGGTTTCAACACTTCGTGATCTTCGTGTCCTTCGTGGATCAAATTGCCCCCTCGATCCATGAATCAAGGGGGCGGCTCAGCGCATTACATTCGAAACACACCATATTTAACATCAGCTAATGGTGCGTTGGCGGCTGCCGATAAACCCAGCGCCAAAGCCATGCGCGTATCAACCGGATCAAGAATTCCATCATCCCACAGGCGAGCACTGGAATAATAGGGGTTGCCCTCAGCCTCGTATTTATCGAGAATTGGCTGCATAAAGGCTTGTTGCTCGGCCAAATTCATGTCTTGGCCTTTGGCTTGCAGGCCATCGCGGCGCACGGTTAGCAGCACGTTGGCAGCCTGTGAGCCACCCATCACCGAGATGCGACTGTTGGGCCACATCCAGAGTTGGCGCGGGCTATAGGCTCGGCCACACATGCCATAGTTGCCAGCGCCAAACGAGCCGCCAATCACCACGGTAAATTTTGGCACACGCGCATTGGAAACCGCCATCACCATCTTGGCTCCGTCTTTGGCAATCCCGCGTTGCTCGTATTCGCGGCCAACCATAAAGCCCGTGATATTTTGCAAAAACAGCAGCGGAATGGCGCGTTCGTTACAAAGCTCAATAAAGTGCGCTGCCTTGAGGGCACTCTCGGAAAATAAAATGCCGTTGTTAGCCAAAATGCCGACTGGATGACCATAAATGTGGGAAAAGCCTGTCACCAAGGTTGTGCCATAGCGGGCCTTGAATTCATCCAAGCGCGAGCCATCGACGATGCGGGCGATAATTTCGCGCACATCGAATTGTTTGCGCGTATCGGCGGGAATAATGCCATACAATTCTTGAGGATCGTAGCGTGGCGCCTCGGGCGTGCGCAGCGGCCATGGGTTAGCTTTGCGATGCTGCAAATTGGCTACAATCGAACGCGTGATTGCCAAGGCATGCTCATCGTTATCGGCAAAGTGGTCGGCCACACCAGATAAGCGGGTATGCACATCAGCGCCGCCTAAATCTTCGGCGCTCACAATCTCGCCGGTCGCTGCTTTGACTAAAGGTGGGCCACCCAAAAAGATCGTGCCTTGTTCGCGCACAATCACGACTTCATCGCTCATGGCTGGCACATAGGCTCCGCCAGCGGTACAACTGCCCATTACCACCGCGATTTGCGGAATACCCAAGGCCGACATTTGCGCTTGATTGTAGAAAATCCGCCCAAAATGTTCGCGATCGGGAAAAACCTCGGCTTGCAACGGCAAGAACGCGCCACCGCTATCGACCAAGTAAATACAAGGCAAATGGTTTTGCAGCGCGATTTCTTGGGCACGCAAATGTTTTTTGACAGTTAATGGATAGTATGTGCCACCTTTGACCGTGGCATCGTTGGCTACAATTAATACCTCAACTCCCGACACCCGCCCAATGCCAGTAATTACACCTGCTGCTGGCACATCATCTTCGTAGACTTGCCATGCGGCTAATGTGCCGATTTCGAGCCAAGCACTACCAGGATCAAGCAAACGCTCGATCCGATCGCGTACCAGTAATTTGCCACGACGTTCGTGGCGGGCACGCGCTTCGGCGCTGCCACCTTGGGCAATTTGCTGGGTCTTTTGGCGCAATTCAGCGCTTAATTGGCGATGAAAATCAACATTTTGGCGAAATTCAGGGCTATGGATATCGAGCGTACTCTGAATGATCGACATTGATCGTTCCTTATCACTAGACGTTCGCTGGGCACATGATACCGATGATCGCGCTTAAAACAAACCAACGCGAATCGTTTGCTCGCCATAGGGAAAATCGGGGTCATCGGGATACATGCCGTAGCGCGAGAAAACCCAAGCCCGCAAAGCATGTTCGTTATCGATCACGGCCTCGAAATGCGGTGGCTGATGCCGTTCGCAGGTTGCTACTTCATACTCAACGCAAACATTTGGGCGCTGCATATAAATTCCACAGCGGCTATCTTCCTGCAAATGTTCACATGGCAGGTCAATTTCTAATTCCCAAACCGATTGTTTGATTAAGCATTTGACTCCACGATGCAACACCAGCCAGCGCAGCACATCAAAATCCTCGCGGGTTTCGGGAGTATCAATTGGCAATACAAACGAGCGGCAACATAAACCACCACAACCAGCACAACTTGGCTGGCTCTGATTAAGTACATTCAAGGCAAGCGACATATTTTTGTTCCTTGTGGATGAAGTTAAACACTGGACAGATCTATTTTAATCCAAAAGAACATATTTAACCACGAAGGACACGAAGAGCACGAAGGCAGATTAATCAGTCTTCGTGGTTCTTCGTGTCCTTCGTGGATCGAAACTGGTTTTATGTTTTATGCTCGATGTTCTTTGCTCTTGGCTACTAATTCAAAGCTTGCCTGCAAACCACCAATGCTGCTTGGCGCAACCCAGAGATTAAATTCGCCTGGCTCGACGATCCGTTGCATGGCGTTGTTATGGAAACTCAAGTCAGCGCTGCTAAGTTCAAATGTTACAGTTTGGCTTTGGCCTGGCTCCAAATGAATTCGTTGGAAGCCTTTGAGTTCTTTGATTGGGCGAGTCATACAGCCAACCAGATCGCGAATATACAATTGCACCACTTCTGCGCCAGCATACTTGCCAGTGTTGGTCACCGTAGTGGTGATGCTAAGTGTGTCGCCAACCGCCAGTTTTTGGCTAGATAAACGCAAATTGCTATAGCTAAATGTGCTGTAGCTCAAGCCATAACCAAAAGCAAACAAGGGCCGATGATCAACATCGAGGTAGCTTGAGGTAAAACCACTCGGATCAAGCGGCGTGCCCGTGGGAATACTCGGTGCATCTTCGCTTGGTGGGCGACCAGTGTTTTTGCGATTGTAATAAATTGGCACTTGGCCGACGGTGCGCGGGAAGCTAATTGGCAAGCGGCCTGAAGGGTTATCCAAGCCAAACAGCAAATCGGCGAGCGCTGGGCCAGCCATGGTGCCAGGATGCCAAGCATATAAAATCGCCTGCACTTTATCCTGCAATTCGCCCAACACCAACGAGCGTCCAGCCATCACAACCGCAACCACTGGTTTGCCGGTTGCCACCAAGGCATCGACTAAGGCCAGTTGTGCGCCAGGTAAATCGATGAATGCGCGGCTATGGGCTTCGCCACTCAAGCCAGCATCTTCACCAAGGAAGGCAATAACCACATCAGCAGTTTGAGCCGCCGCGACTGCCTCGCCAAATAGACTTTGATCTAAGCTGCGGGCTTCGGGCAAGCCTTGGGCAAATTGCACCCGCTCGTCACCAAGCAATTCGCGAATCGCTTGTAATGGAGTTTGGCTATCTTCGGGCTTGCCATCGAATACCCAGCAGCCAAGTTGATCGGCGGCATGGTTGGCGAGCGGCCCAACAATTGCCACCCGCGTTTGTTGTGGGTTGAGCGGCAAAGTTTGCTGATTGCTCAATAGCACACAACTTTCTTTGGCAATTTGGCGAGCCAAAGCCAAATGATCAGGCGCAACGACTGAATCAGCCGCCGCAGCGTTAGCATACGGTTGATCGAACAAACCCAAACGGAACTTGATGCGCAACACCCGCCGCACAGCATCATCAATTAAATCGAGGCTGAGTGCGCCACTTTCAACCAACGCAGCCAGATATTCGGCGTAGCTGGTGCTGGCCATTTCCATATCGACCCCAGCCGTTACACCTTTCAAGGCAGCATCGCGCAAATCAGCGGCATAGCCATGGGCGATCATTTCGGCAACCGAGGCCCAATCGCTGACCACCATACCATCGTAATTCCACTCGCCTTTTAAAATTTGACGCAGCGTAAATTCGTTGCCTGAGGTTGGCACACCATTCAAATCGTGGAAGGCGCTCATCATGGTGGCCACGCCAGCATCGGCGGCAGCTTTGAATGGTGCTAAATAAACATCACGTAAGAGCACTTCGGGAATCCAAGCAGTGTTGTAATCGCGGCCATTTTCGCTAGCGCCATAGCCCACATAATGTTTGGCACAAGCAGCAATCGCATCGGGGGCGGTCAAATCGTCGCCTTGAAAGCCTTCGACCATCGCCACACCCATCAAACTTGAAAGATAGGCATCTTCGCCACAGCTTTCGGCGATCCGCCCCCACCGTGGGTCGCGTGAAATATCGATCATCGGGGCAAATGTCCAGTTGATCCCAGAGGCCGAGGCTTCGCGGGCGGCAATCCGCGCGGCTTCGCGCACAAGCTGAGGATTAAACGAAGCAGCCTGGCCAAGTGGAATTGGGAAGATTGTGCGAAAACCGTGGATCACATCGCGGCCAATTAACAGCGGAATGCCCAAGCGTGATTCTTCAACGGCAATGCGCTGAATCTCGTGGGCATCAGCATCAATCACATTTAGAACCGACCCCAAGTTGCCTTCGCGCACCAGTTGCTGCTGGGTTTCGCCAGTGCCATGAAGCTGGCGCATTTGGCCAATCTTCTCGGCAAGAGTCATTTGGGCCAACAATGCTTCGATTTGTTGCTCATACTGCATATTCGTTTGTCCTCATTGAGCCGAATGACTGTCATAGTCAAGTCGGCAATTGCCATTCGACAGCCCAGAAATGGCAGTTGCCACGCATGCAGGATCGGTTTTTGGGATTTGGGACTAGGAATATTTGGTTGAAATTACTGTTTTTATCTCCGGTAACGTTTCCGGTATCGTTAACGGATATTCTGTAAGCGCTTGCAATTGTGCCGTTAAGCATAAACTCTGTCAAGTTGGTAACAAGACTGAAAAAATTTGCCCTCACCACTGAATTTACAAGGGTAGATTTTTAACCATGATTGGGTGAGTTGCATCGTCGATTGGCGTTCCCTCGCCCCCTGCCCCTCTCCTCACAAGGGTAGGTTTTAACAATCATGGGGTTGGATTCACCGTCGCTGTTCATGCCCTCACCCCCTAGCCCCCTCTCCCGCACGCGAGGAGAGGGGGAACCATCCCATCATGCCATTGGTATGCCCCTCGCCCGCCGCAGTGGGAGAGGGGTTGGGGTGAGGGAACTATCAAAGGCCGAGGAATTTCCTCGGCCTTTGGTGCGTGATTTTGGGCTAGATCAATTTAGCGCAAGTAGATATTCGGTTGCGGTGGATTGCTCATGCCATCGCCCAAGAAAAAGCTAGGATGCGGTGGTTGATTGTAGGCGGTGTTTTGCCAAGCAATTGCCACTCGATATTGGGCATCGTGCATCAAGGTGAAGATGCGGCGGTTGGTGCTGGTGCTAGTTGAATAAATCCGCAGCGCGGTGTTATCGCTGGTGCGCCAAATCACCTCTTCGCGCCAATCGCCCAAAATATCGCCGCTGAGCGCTGGGGTCGATTTAGTGCTGTTGTTGGAGCTAACATTGCTGCCAGTCAGCAAGCGCGTATCGCCTGATGTGCCATATTTGTCGATACGGGTGGCATCAAGCAATTCGCGCATTGGATCGCCATCCCACCAAATCAAGAAGTTGGTTGCTGATGGTTTGCGGCCAAGAGTTGCCCCGCTGACGCTACGCAAATTGCTATCCATCGATGACCACGATTCAGCGCCCGGGCTGCCCGACCAAATATCGCCCGAAACGCCGCGCCCATTATCGCCACCTGCCGCTGTTTGCCACAAAATTTGGCCTGTGCGGGCATCGGCAAACCACGAGCTAGGCTTTGATGAATCCTCGCTGACTTTGAACACTTCCAAGCCAGCCCGACTTGGGTCAAGATCGCCGACGTGCATCGCATCGCCATGACCATTGCGAGTGTTCCACAGTGGTTGGCCATTATCATTAATCGTCATGGCTCCGAAGATAATCTCATCTTTGCCATCTTGATCAACATCGGCGATCGAAAGGCCATGGTTGCCTTGCCCAGCATATTGGCTGCCCGACACATTGCTATCAAACGTCCAACGCTTGGTCAAACTGCCATTGCGGAAATCCCAAGCGGCAATTACGCTGCGGGTGTAGTAGCCACGGCTCATAATCAGGCTCGGGCGTTGACCATCGAGGTAGGCAATTCCACCCAAAAAGCGATCAACGCGGTTGCCATAGCTATCGCCCCACGACGAAACCGTGCCCCGTGCAGGATCATAATTGACGGTCGAGCGAATCACGCCCGTTTGGCCATTGAATACCGTCAGATATTCGGGGCCAGAAAGAATGTAGCCGCTGGAATTGCGATAATCGGCGCTGGCGTTGCCAATCACGGTGCCAGAATTATCACGCGTGCCATCGGCAGTTTTGGCGGCAACTTCGGCCTTCCCATCGCCATCCAAATCGTAGACCATAAATTGGGTGTAATGCGCCCCAGCCCGAATATTACGGCCCAAATCGATGCGCCATAAACGGGTTCCGTTCAATTTGTAGCCATCGAGATAAACATTGCCAGTATAGCCAGATTGCGAATTATCTTTGGAATTGGTTGGATCCCATTTCAGTACAATTTCGTATTGCCCATCGCCATCGAGGTCGCCGACGCTGGCATCGTTGGCGGTGTAGGTATAGGCCACGCCATCAGGTGTCGTGCCACCAGCCGGAATTTGCAAGGCCACATCGAGATAGCCATTGGCAAAATTGAGCGAGTTTTCTGAGGCAGTTTGTTCAACGCCATCGATCACAGGCCGCACGGTGTAAACGCTATTGGCCGCCGCGCCGCTATCCAAATAACTGGTAGCATTGGTAATTGGGCTGGAATTAACTTTGGTGGTGCCACGATAGAGGTTAAAGCCAATCGCGCTAAGATCAGTGCCAAACATGCGCCAGCTCACAAAATTATTGCTGCCTTGGCGCACGCTGATGATCCCGCGATTGAGTTTTTCCATTTGGCGGCCTGTGGTTGTGCTTGGGGTGGCCGTGGGCACGCTGGTTGGTGCACGCGTTGCCGTCGGCACGCTGGTTGCCGCATTTGTTGCGGTTGGTATGCTAGTCGCAATACGGGTTGCGGTTGGCACACTGGTTGGCGTGCGCGTTGCCGTTGCTGCTGGAGTGGTTGCCGTAGGGCTAACGCTACCGCCACACACAACACCATTGACCGTAAAACTGCTAGGCACGGCCAAACTACCAGTCGTGGTAGCGGTAAAGCCAAAGCTTTGGCTGCCACCAGCGGCGATGTTGGCATTCCAATCAACATTTTTGGCACTAACTTGCGTGCCACTTTGGGTAAAGGTTGCATTCCACATTTGGCCAATTTGCTGGCCGCTGGCGGCACTCCAAGCAACCGTCCAGCCGTTGATCGCGCTGGTTCCGGTGTTGCGCACCACCACATCGGCTTGAAACCCGCCGCCCCATTGGTTGGTAAGCGCATAATTAACTTGGCAACTTAGGCCACTTTGGGCATTGGTATTGGTGTAACTAAATGTACTCAGTATTGTTGCAATTAATAGCAGGCATATTCGCCAGCGATAGTTCATGGTTTTGGTGCTCCTTTGTAACGTGGGGATCGGTTGTTGGGGATAGGGGATCGGGACATTGCTTAATCGTGAAGCATACGAAGAACATTGGCGATAGTGTAATGGTTTATCGCCTGAACAACCGCTAGCGTTCCCTCACCCCCTGACCCCCTCTCCCGCACGCGAGGCGAGGTGGAACGGCTCCAGGCATGCGCCCCTCGCCCGCCGCAGTGGGAGAGGGGCTGGAGGTGAGGGAATGAACCATTACAGCTATAGAATTACTGAATCATTGGAATTCCAAGCATATTCCGATAGCCAATAGCCATATTCACAATGTTCTATGTTCTATGCTCTATGTTCTATTTCCCGATCCCCAGCCCCTAATATGCTACTTCGCTCCTGCGCCAGCTTGGACTGAACTGCTGAGTGAGCTAGCAGCTTCGGCGCTATAGCTGTAGGGCGGCGTGAAGGCAACGCCAGTACTAATTTGATCGCCGCTGGTGTTTTGGTAGAGATTGCCCACCGCCTTGAGATCGCCATCGTGCAAGCGGTGCGGCGTGTTGACCCCAATGAAGGCATTATTTTCGAGCAACACTTTGGATTGATAGCCTGAGCTAACACAATAATCGTTGCCAGTGGTGGTGTACAAATTATTGAATACGTGAATTTTGCCGAAGCGCGTACGTGGCATGCGCTGCATTGCCCCACCAAACCACCAGTTATGATGGAAGGTCACGTTCAATTTACCGCTATCGGTCGAGGCTGCATCGTCTGAGCTACCAATCAAGTTCGAGAAACGATGCTCTTTGTTGGTGGTATAGCCGAATTTGCTCCACGAAACCGTAATGAAATCAGAGCCATTGTTAATGTCGAAATTGCCATCTTGGCCATTGGTAATCGTCAAGTGGTCGGCCCAAATATGGTGCGAATTGCTAATCCCCAAGGCATCGCTTCCAGCGCGGCAGTTATCGTAGCTTGAGCAGCTATTGCCGTTGATCGCAAAATTTTGCAAAATAATATTTTGAGCGCCTGAGATTTTGACATTACCTTGGATCAAGGCTCCATTGCTGCCGATAATCGTTTTGTTCGAGGCAACCGTCAGTGTGCCTTGCATCGTACCCGAGAACTTGATAATCATGGGCGATGACGATTTGGCGTAGTTTTGCAATTCAGTAAAGTTGGCTGCGGTAACTGTGCTACCACCAGTGCCGCCAGTAGTTGTGCTTAAGCCCGAACCAGCAACCGTGGCCCAGCCAATCAAGCCATTGCTGACTGGTGGATTGGTTGGAACGACGGTAGCCGTGGCAATTGGAGTACGGGTAGTAGTTGCCACAGGGGTGCGCGTGGCGGTTACAGCTGGCGTGCGGGTTGCAGTGGCAATTGGAGTACGCGTGGCAGTCGCGGCTGGCGTGCGGGTTGCGGTTGGGCTAACACTACCGCCACAAACAACGCCATTGACCGTAAAGCTGCTGGGCACGGCCAAGCTACCAGTCGTGGTAGCGGTAAAGCCAAAGCTTTGGCTGCCACCAGCAGCGATGCTGGCGTTCCAATCAACATTTTTGGCACTGACTTGGCTGCCACTTTGGGTAAACGTCGCATTCCACATTTGGCCAATTTGCTGGCCGCTGGCAGCACTCCAAGCAACCGTCCAGCCGTTGATCACACTGGTTCCGGTGTTGCGCACCACCACATCGGCTTGAAACCCGCTGCCCCATTGGTTAGTAAGCGTATAATTGACTTGGCAGCTTAGGCCAGTTTGGGCGTTGGTGATTGGGCTTTGGATTGCGCCAATCAAGGCAGTGGCTAAGCCGGTGGCAATAACCCAACGTCGGGCAATTGATAATTTCATTGGTAAACTCCTTGTAAACTGGCTGTTGGGGATCGGTTGTTAGGGATCGGGAAATGAGAGAACAAACAGCAGCGAACATAGCCCTGAATTCTAGACCCTGAACCCTACAATGCTTAATACACTTTTGAGACCGCTCCCAACGACAACTGACATCCAAGTATGTTTCGATCCCTAGCAACCACGTTGCAACGCTGCGGTGCATCGCAACAATTGAATTAATCGGCAAATTATTAACAATCATTAAAAATCATGCCTAAAAAAAGAGTGAGCTGAATAGGAGGAATAATGAAATGACAAGATACATTATTCAGCGCAAATCGAACCAAATCTTAGAAATAATGTTCAATTCATTATTTCAAAGTCAGTACCAGCATGAATAAATTAGACAATCGAATGATTAATTCAATCAAAATCTGAGCCAAGCTTAGGTTAATTTAACCAAGAATGATTCTCAATAATTCTGACTAGGCTTGAAATAATCATTTTTTGTCAGTTCATTGTTTAACAAATTGCATTCATAGAAACTTATTACAATCATTGGAATACTTCTATATTCATGCAAATTTGTTCATATGCGCATGATGCTAACATAGTTAAATAATTAACGCAACTTAATTTTTTAGATTTTTTTAATAAAATATCCAGATCTATAGCATACCGATAGCGGCAATTCAGCAAGTTTCAATCAAAAAGAGGCATTTCGTGGTATCTGAATGTTAGGAGGAATTTGGTATAAATTAATATTTCCCGTTACAAAACTGCCAATTTGGCGCTTTCGCCTAGATTGAATTAAGATATTTGTTAGCAAGCGTTTTTGTGGATAAGGAACGAACCATGCAGGTTGTAACAACGATTGAAGAAGTTCGGGCGGCGCGTCGCCAGTGGGCTGAGGTTGGTTTTGTGCCAACCATGGGCTTTTTGCATGCTGGGCATTTAAGCTTAGTTCAACAATCCAAAGCCGAAAACGGGGTAGCCATCGCCTCGATTTTTGTCAATCCCACGCAGTTTGGCCCCAACGAAGATTTTGCCAGCTATCCACGGGATACGCCGCGCGACCTCGCCTTGTTGGAAGCAGCTGGTTGCGATTTGGTCTGGATGCCTAGCGTCGAGGAAATTTATCCAGCGGGATTTAGCAGTTATGTGGAAGTTGAGGGGGTTACGGCTCCGCTTGAGGGTGCTCGCCGACCTGGCCATTTTCGCGGTGTAGCCACGGTTGTGACCAAACTATTTAATGTCGTTCAGCCAACCAAAGCCTATTTTGGCCAAAAAGATGCCCAGCAAACTGTGGTAATTCGCCAATTTGTGCGCGATTTAGCCATGCCTGTAGAAGTAGTCATCGCCCCGACGATTCGTGAGGCCGATGGTTTGGCGATGAGCAGCCGCAATAGTTACCTGAATGCTGAGCAACGTGCCGCAGCTCCAGTGCTATATCGAGCGTTAACAGCCGCTCAAACCGCCTATGCCGCAGGTCAAACCGATGCTGAGGCTATTCGCCAATTGATGTTGGAAACGCTGGCCCAAGAGCCACTAGCCCAAGTCGATTATGTTAGCATCGCCGATCCGCGCAGTTTACAAGAACTAACCACGATCGATCAACAGGGCGTGTTGGTATCGCTAGCCGTGCGCATCGGCAAAACCCGCTTGATCGATAATTTAGTGATGTAACTTGGGGATCGGGGAAAGAAGCCACACAGATTTTAACCACGAAGCACACGAAGCACACTAAGGCTTTTTATCCTATAAGCTTAGTGCTCTTCGTGTTCCTTCGCGGTTAATCCAGCACAATCTTTTGCCTTTGGCTTTTATTTTCATCCTTCATCCTTTGCTCTATGTTCTTTTTGCCTTTTGACTTCTGCCTTTTGATTTTCCATCTTTGCTCTATGTTCTATACTCTTTTGCCTTCTGCCTTCTGCCTTTTGACTTTTCATTCGTCCTTGCGTTCTACGCTTCTCTGTCGTATGATTTTGGCGAGAATCTCCTTGTTGAGCATTGTAGAACGGCGAGCCTATGGCAAGTGGTCAAGAAACGATTCTAGTGATCGACGATAGCGAAGCAATTCGGGTCAAACTTCAGGCTCAATTGCGTTCGCTGGGCTATCAGGTCGTGTTGGCTGAAACTGGGCGAAATGGGCTAAACGCGATTACCCAACATCATCCGCACCTCATTTTGCTCGATTATCAGCTGCCTGATACCACTGGGTTGGATTTGCTGCGTAAGCTGCGCACCGATGGCAACACCGTGCCAATTTTGCTGATGACTGCCGAAGGTTCCGAACGCATCGCCGTAACGGCCTTCAAAATGGGCGTGCGCGATTATTTGATCAAGCCTTTTGAGCCGCAAGATGTTGCTCAGGCGATCGATCGGGCGCTGCGTGAGTGGCGTTTGCAACGTGAAAAAGAAATTTTGCTTGGTCAATTACAAGGCCAAGTGCGCCAATTAACGGTTTTGCATCGGGTTGGTAAGGCGGTAACTGCCCAACTTGATGCCAGCAATTTGCTTGAACGAATTGTTGAAGCCTCAGTTTTTCTTTCGAATGCCGATGAAGGTTTTGTGCAATTAATTGATGATAATCAGTTGGTTGTGCGAGCCTCACACAATATTAACCCATTGCATTTGCGTGAGCTAAGCAAACATACCGATTATGAATTGGCAACGCGCACAATTAAAACCAACAAACCAATTCGGATCAATTCCGAGCGCGATGGAATTCGGGTGCAAGCCAATTATTTGGCCCAAGCTGTGCTCATGGTGCCGTTGTTGGTGGGGACTGAAGCCTTGGGCGTGCTGACCGTGGCTGCGACAACCCATCGCCGCAATTTTGATGAAGGCGATGAGCGCTTGATGCAGATGCTGGCCGACTACGCCTCGATTGCCTTGCACAACGCCCGCACCTACAGCGCACTGCGCGAAACCCAAGGTCGCTTGGTTGAAGCTGAAAAATTATCGGGCATGGGGCGCATGGCGGCTTCGCTAGCCCACGAAATCAACAATCCACTGGCGATTATTCGCTCAGGCTTGGAGTTGGTGGCGCAACAACACACACCTGGCACGGCGCTTGGCGATTTGGTGCAAGGACTGGATGAAGAAGTGGCGCGGATTGCGCGGTTGCTCTATACCTTGGTGAATTTCTATCAGCCCAATAACGATGGTGTGCCGCCTGATCTCAATCATTTGATCATTTCACTGATGCACATCACCAAACCACAACTTGATAAAGCCAATGTTAAACTGTATCAGGAGTTGGCGACCGATCTGCCAGCGCCAAACATTAGCAGCGATGCTTGTAAGCAAGTTTTGATCAATTTGGTGCGCAATGCGATTGATGCGATGCCCGATGGCGGCAAATTGACCATTCGCACGGCCCATCAAAAGGGTCAAATTTTTGTCAATGTTGAAGATAGCGGAATTGGGATTCCGCCCGAACATCGCGAACGTATTTTTGAGCCATTCTTTAGCACTAAAGGTGTGACGGGAACGGGGCTTGGGCTTTCAGTTGTTTATGGTATTTTGCAACAAGTTGGCGGCGCAATTTCGGTAGAGAGCATCGTGGATAAAGGCTCGAACTTTACCTTGCGCATTCCGGTTGCAGCCCAACGCAGCCAATCGCCCGATCTTGATTCCGATGAATTGTTGATTGGTTAATCCGATGAATGAGTTGCCATTACAGATCTTGGTGGTCGATGACGAGCCACGCTTAAGTGGTCAGTTGCGGTTGTTATTGGAAGGGCAAGGCTACAGCGTAACCACGGCGGTTGGGGGTGCTGCGGGCATTGCCACGCTCCAAGCAAGCGACGTTGATGTCGTGCTGACTGATGTCACCATGCCTGATGTTGATGGCTATACGGTGTTGCAATGGGTGCGCGAAAATCGCCCAGACATGCCGATTATCGTCATGACTGGCTATGGTTCGCTGGAAAGTGCCACCCGTGCGTTGCGCTTAGGGGCTTACGATTATATTTTGAAGCCCTTTTCGTTGCCAACAGTGCAAGCAGCCTTGAATCGCGCTTCGGCGGCGGTTTCCAAGCGGCGTGCCGATGGTCAGCGCACCGCCGAGCTTTCAGCAATTGCGGCAATCGCCCGCCAAATGGGGCGCTCGCTAGAGCCAGTGGCCATGGCCGATGCCACCTTGAGCGCAATTGCCGAATCAACTGGCGCTCAAGTGGCCTTGCTCTACACCGCCGCTGAAAATGGCATGCGCTGGCATTTATGGCGACACGTTGGCCTGAATGAGCAACTTATTCAACAATTAGCCGAATTATTTCCGCCCAGCCCGCTGAGCAAAGCCACAATCGTTTGGGAAGATCGTCCGCCTTGGTTGGCCGAGATGCCCTACGAATTGCTTCAAGGCCTGTGCAGCAGCGTTGGCGGCAAAGTCGCTTGGGGCGCATTGCCACTCGATGCCGGCCCGCAAGCGCTTATGTCGCTGGTCTTGGTTGGCTCAAGTCGCAAAACTCAAGCTTGGTCGCCGCCATTTCTCATTTCGTTGGGCAATGCCTTGAGCATGGCCTTGGTCAATACGCGCTTGTTCAATGCAGTGCGCGAGGAACGCGACCGCTTGCGCTTGCTCTATGGCATCAGCCGTGAGTTGGCTAGCTCGCTCGACCCCGATCAATTACTTTCGCGAATTATTCAACACACGGTGGCAGCAGTTAACGCCGAACGTGGCAGCATTATCATTTCATCGCAAGATGGCCGCACGACTCAGCGGATTGTTGCCCGTTATGGCATGGATCAATCGGTGACTGAATCGGTAGCGGCGGCCTTGTTGCAAGCCGGGCTTTCGGGCTGGGTCTTTCGCCAACGTGAAGCCGCGCGAATTGCCGATGTGCGCGTTGATAAACGCTGGGTCGAATTGCCCTCAACTCGTGGTCGGGTGCGTTCGGCCTTGGCAGTGCCCTTGTTGCGCGAAGATCAAGTGCTTGGCGTGATGACCTTGACGCACCCACGGATCGATCATTTTAGCGCTGCCGACTTGGAATTGGTGCGTTCGGTTTCGGCTCAAGCAGCCGTCGCGATTGAAAATGCCAATTTGTTTGCTGAGCTAGAGCAGCGGGTATTCGATCTTGAGGGCTTAAATTCGACCAGCCGCGAATTGGCTAGCTCGCTTGATCCATTGGAAGTAGCGCGAAAAGTGGCTTATCGCTGTGCTGAAATGCTCGATGCCTCAATGGTAGCATTGCTGCATGTCGATGATAAACAAGGCACATTGCCCTTGGTTTCCTTGATTAACGGCCAAGAACAGCCGTTATTGAAATTGGGGCCGATTAGCGCTGCTCTGAATGATCCAGAACCTGTGCTATTAAACTCGGCTGGCAGCCAAATTGAACTGTTGGTGAATAACGAAGAACCCTTGGGCGAAAGCTGGATTGGCGTGCCCTTGATGCTGGGTGATGGGATCAACGGCTTATTGATTGCCGCCGATGAGCGCCGCGATGCCTTCGATGCTTACGAACGACAATTACTCACAGCCTTGGCAGGCCAAGCAGCGGTAGCAATGGAAAGTGCGCGACTGTATGTCACTGCATCCGAGGAGCGAACGCTCTTGGCAGCAGTGATTGAATCGGTCAGTGATGGCATTTTGCTGACTGATGAAGGCCAAATTGTGGTTGCTAACCCTGCCGCTGGCGCAATTGCGGGCGTTTCTAATAGTCGCTTGGTTAATCAACCCTTGCTGACCTTCTTCCCAATGTTGGCAATGCTAGCTCGCCGCGAAGATCACGAAAGCAAAGAAATTGCCATCAGCAACCGTTATTATGCGGTCAATACTGCGCCATTGCAAAACAGTTCCTTGGGCGGCCAAGTGATCGTCTTGCAGGATATTACCCATTTCAAAGAGCTAGACCAAATCAAGAGCCGCTTTGTTTCGATGGTTTCGCACGACCTCAAGTCGCCGCTGACCGCAATTCAAGGCTATGCCCAATTGGTTGCCGACGGGCATATGGGCACGGTCAACGAGATGCAGCGTGATGCCTTGCAAGCAGTTGTGCGCAACACAGGCGCAATGACTGCCTTGATCAGCGATTTGCTCGATTTGGGCAAAATCGAAGCAGGGATTGGCATTTCGCCGCAAGAAACTGATTTGGCGGTGGTGTTGCGCGAAGTTATCGACGAGCTGAAATTGCGGGCCAAAATGGGTCAAATCAGCGTCCAGCCTGAAATTCCGCCCAGCTTGCCCTTGGTGGCTGATCCCTCGCGGATGCGCCAAGTGTTTACCAACATTCTTTCGAATGCAATTAAATACACGCCAAGCGGGGGGCAGGTCCAAATTCGCGCCAATAATGGCGATGCTAAAATGCATGTGCAAATTCAAGATAGCGGCTTAGGAATTCCCGAAGATTCCTTGCCGCATATTTTTGAGCGCTTCTATCGTGTCAAGCGGGATATTGATTCGCCGATTGAAGGGACTGGCCTTGGCTTAGCAATTACCAAAAGCATTGTCGATGAGCATGGCGGCACGATCGAGGTGCAAAGTGTGATCGGCGAGGGCACAACCTTCAATGTATATCTTCCCCAACACAAATAAATTCAGACAGGGCAGCCCAAACTGCCCTGTTTTTTTATGAGCATCGCCCCTTTGATGCTCGCTTAAACCTTAAGGCAGCCCAGTTGTGGGTTGCTTAGCCTAAGGAGGAAGCTAGCAATGCGACAATTATTTGGATGTCTTTGCATCCTGATCGTGGTGCTGAGTTTCAGTTTTTCCCCGCGCCAGCCAGCCCAAGCGGCTCCGATGATCGAGTATCGTGATCCTGCTCCCTTTTCTAAAGCGGTAAAACCCACCAACACGATCGCGATTCGCTTAGGGCCAAGCCTGACCAAAGCCGCCGTTGCAACCGTAGAATTTCAGGTTGTTGGCTCACGCAGTGGTTTGCATGCAGGCGACGTTGTGCTAGCCGAGGATCAACGCACGGTTATTTTTAAGCCAGCCAGCCCATTTGTGTTTGGCGAAACCGTGCGCGTATCGATTAAAAGCAGCGATATTGCCGAGCTTGATCAGCAAACATGGTCGTTTGAAGTAGTTGAGCGCTTGGTTAAACAAACTGATCAGGTCAAGCAACTGCAAACTGAGCTTGCCGCCGAATTGGCTACTCAAGCTAAAGCAGCACAACCAAGTGGTAGCAGCCCGGTCTTGCGCACTGTGCCCTTTAATCTGCCGCCGTTGACGGTTACGCTAGCGATTAGCAATACCCCTGGCTATATTTTTGTTAGTCCATTTAGCTGGATCAGCAATGTCACGCCCAATCGCTATTTAATGATGGTTGATAACACTGGTGCGCCAATCTACTACAAGGGGCTAGGTAGTGGCCGCTTTTCACTCGATTTTCGCAAAATTGCCGAGGATAAACTGGTCTATTTCGATACCAGTACCCTCAGCTACCACGTGATGAATCAGCAATACCAAGAGCTTGGCCAATATCGGGCTGGCAATGGCTATCAGATCGATTTTCATGAATTTTTGATGCTGCCAAATGGCCATGTCATTTTTATGATCTACGATGATATTCCCTATGATTTAAGCCCTTACGGCGGCGAAGAGAATGCCATCCTGACCGAATTGGTGTTGCAAGAGCTGGATACTGCTGGTAACGTCGTCTTCCAATGGCGCTCGACTGAGCATATTCCAGTTTATGATAGTAGCCATAGTTTGGCTGGAACGGCTCCGGTCGATTATATTCATGGCAATGCGATTGATGTTGATACCGATGGTCATTGGCTGGTTTCAAGCCGCCATACCGACGAAATTACCAAGATTAATCGCCAAACGGGCGCGGTTATTTGGCGCTTAGGTGGCGAGGGCAATCAATTTCTCTATTTGGAAGATAGCCCGCGATTCTACCATCAGCATGATATTCGGCGCTTGGCCAATGGCAATATTATGTTGTATAACAATTGGAACACCTTGCCCCGCTCGCCGGATTCGTTCTCGGCGGCGCTGGAATATGAGATCGATGAAGTTGCGAAAACTGTGCGTTTGGTTAAGCGCTATCGGGCAACTCCCGACTATTTTGCCACAGCGATGGGCAATGCGCAACGCCTGCCCAACGGCAATACTGGCATCGGCTGGGGCAGCATTCAGCCCTTGTATACCGAATTCAACTCTCAAGGCCAAGCAGTTTTTGAATTAACTGCGGCGGCACCGATGGTGAGTTATCGCTCGATGCGCTTTGAATGGCAAGGTGACCCACCATGGCCGCCAACTTTAGTGACCCAAAGCCTTGCTAACACCACCAACTTATACTATAGCTGGAATGGTGCGACCGAAGTTGCCGATTATCAGGTGTTTACTGGGGTTACTAGCACAACCTTGAGTTTGCAAAATACCACACCCAAAACTAGCTTTGAAACCAATACGACGGTGGTTAATAGTGACCATTGTTTTGCCCAAGTCCGTGCCCGTAATAGCCAAGGCACAGTTTTAGGTTCCTCGGAAATTGCCTTCTTGGCCAGCGATACCTGTACTCCTAACCGCATGTATTTGCCAGCCCTAACCACCCAATAACTGTTTGAATCGCTGTGCGGCACTGTCTTGGGCAGTGCCGCACAATACAAATCGTATCTTTTTGGTATATGTGACAGCGGTTGACACAAGCTCTTGCTATAGCTAGAACGATTGATCTAGCGAGAGTATCGAATTGTGGCTGAATTCCCCACCTTGCAACTCCACCGCCAAAGTTTGCTGAATGCGTTTCGCGATGTACAAGCCAAAGGCCTCGATACACTACGAGCCTATGAATGGGTTAAACTCGCTCGTTGTGCCTACTATTTGCGTGATCCACTGGCCTCAACCTATTTGCAGCAAGCGGCAGCCCAGCAAGCTATCCCGATGGAGTTTCAAATTGCTAGCTTAAATTTCTATCGGATGGCTGGCGACCAAGCGGCGCTGCAGGCTTGTTTTCGCCAGCTGCCAACCAAACCTGCTGGCTCAGGCCAATGGGCGCAAGCAACCTATCAATGGGCCTACTTTCAAGCGCTATTTTGGCTGGGCGATGATCGCGAATGTATCAAGCGCTACCACCATGAAGCTTCGCTGCAAACGATCGCATTAGCCAAAATCTTAGCGCAATTGGCTGAAGCCCGCTTAAATCGCAATGCCAGCCAAGCTTTGGCTGTGGCCCAACGCCTCGCTGAGGCCATTCGCGAGGAGCGGCTTGAGCCATGGAGCAATCTGCCGCTAAATCTGTGGGATTTGTATGAGCTTAGTTGTCAGCTCCTCGACCCACCGCTGAGCATCGATGCCGCCTTGATTCAAGCAACCGTTAGCCCAGCCCAACGTTTGCTTGAGCTATTGCAAGCCGAGCAGATTGTTGCACTCGAATGGGCAATTTACAACAATGACGATGAGGCTGATATTGGCTATCGCAACTATACCCTCGCCGATGGCACGACTACATCGTTCGGCACAGGCTTTGTCAACCAAGAATTAGAGCGTATGGTTTGGGACATTATGAATGTTGATTGGGGTGTTCATATAGACCCCAATCAACAATTTGGAATTTATCGGCTTGAAGTGGCGAAGGCGGTGGTGCAGTATATGGGCGAGCTTTGGACAAGCTATGATTTTGAGGAAATGGAAGCAGACGGCTCGATTAATGAGACGTATTTGGTCGTTCAGCATCCTACTGACCCCGAATTGTATATGATGTATTTGCCAGAAGTACAACGCCAAACTGTCGATTTAGCGCGTTGGAATGGGCAGAAACGAAGGTATTGATGTCGCATCCCTATTATCACGCTCGCAGTGCGGCCCAACGTTGGGGTGGTGTGTGGCAAGATTATTGGCCGATTGAACATTGGTTTGATAGCAGCAAAAGTTATTGTATCGACCCACGCCATCGTATGCTGCTGCATCAGCCCTATGGCATCGAATTGTGCTTGGAAATTTTTGGCGAGCTTTGGCAACGCCCTTCCGATCACCAAACCGTGCCAACTGAGCTGATCGCCATCCAGCATATTCAAGAAGATTTTGCTGGCACTGTGCCAAGCCTTGAACAATGGTTTGACCACACAACCACGCCTGCTTGGCTGCGCCCAAGCACAGCAATTGCTGCAATGTGTGTCGAACGCTTTGTCGGCAACCAAGCCGATTACCATAGCTTTGAAACCTGGTTCAATCGGCCACAGCGCTATGGCGATGATCCGCGCTATAAACTGTTGGTGTTGAATACATTCGCCGCGTTTTTATGCGAACAAACCTTGGGAATCGTTTGGCAACGTCCATCCGATGCCAAGCAAATTCCGACGCGCATTATTGCCGAGGCGATCATCAACCGAATGTGCGGCGGCTATATTCCTGCACCGTTGGAAATATTAAAATTCACTCCAGTCAAGCCATGGATGAGTCAAGGAGCCAAAGCGCTTTCACGTCAATTTGCTGAAGCACTGGGATAATGTTGGCTGACCCATTCGTGCAGCACCCGATGTAGGGCGGCGGCAGCAGGCGAGGGTTGGCGTTGACTATGGCGGATCAGCCGCAAGGTGCGTTGCAATCCGCCAGCGTCGATCATCAAGGCATGCAAGCCCATGCGCTGATCGATGGCTAATTGAGGCACAACCGCCACGCCCAAGCCTGCGGCAACCAAACTCACCACCGTATCCATCTCGCCGCCATCGAGCACAATTCGCGGGGCGAAGCCTGCTTGCTCGCAAAGTTGCAAGGTATAATTGCGCAGCTCGTAGCCCTGCGGAAACAAAATAAAGCCCTCATCACGTAGCTCGTTGGCGGCAATGCTCTGGCGTTGGGCAAAACGATGTTGTAAACCAACCGCCACCACCAACGGCTCGCTCATCAAGGTTGTTGATTCAACTCCATGCACCAAGGCCGAAACAATCGCCAAATCGACCACCCCAGCATTGAGCAATTCGACCAACTCGCTGGCTCCGGCCTCGTGCAATTCAAGCTGAATCCCGCGATAGCGCCGATTGAAAGCGGCCAAGGCTTGGGGAATGAGCCGCGTGCCCACGGTTGGCGTAACTCCCAACGAGACATGGCCCACCGTCAGATCAGCACGAGATTGTAAGGCATGGCGGGCTGCTTGAAGTTCGGCCAAGACGCGTCGCGCATAGGGCAACAATAATTTGCCAGCATCGCTTAATTCAACCCCTCGGCCAACCCGATCAAACAAATGTACCCCTAATTCTTGCTCAAGCGCTCGTAAGGCTTTGCTTAGCGATGGTTGGGCGATGTGTTGTTCGTGGGCGGCCTTCGTCACATTGCCCAAGCGAGCCACCGCCTCAAAATAGCGCAATTGGCTTAATTCCATGGTTGCTCCTTGATAATTGATAGCCCAAGGCTATGATTCCTAGAGCAATCATATCTTAGACGTAGCGATTTGTTAACGGTAGAGTGTTTAACAACAACAAAATCGCCTTGGCGCAATACGGGGCAATAGTTGATTGATTGGGCCAAGGCTTCACGCTACACAACGAGGTATGCTATGCGGCAGCGTTATACAACTGATGTTTTGGTGATTGGCACAGGTGGGGCAGGCTTACGCGCAGCGATCGAACTGCATGATCAAGGCTTGCAGGTCTTGTTGGTGGGCAAACGTCCTAAGACCGATGCGCATACGGTGTTGGCGGCTGGCGGCATCAACGCAGCCCTAGCGACGGTCGATGTTGACGATACTTGGGCGATTCACGCCGCCGACACCTTGCAAGAAGGTCGCATGCTGGGCGACCCGCGCATGGTCGAATTGCTCTGTCAACAAGCCCCCAAAGCGATTGCTGAACTTGAGGCTTGGGGCATGCCCTTTGCCCGAACTAGTTCAGGATTGATCGATCAGCGCTATTTTGGGGCGCATCGCTATCGCCGCACCTGTTTTGTCGGTGATTACACTGGGCTTGAAATTATCAAAGCCTTGATCCGTGAAGTTGAGCGCCGCCAAATTCCGATTCTCGAACGCGCCTATATCAGCGATTTGCTGCATACTGGCAATCGGGTCAATGGCGCATACGGCTTTTGGCTAGCCGATCAACGTGAGTTTGTGATCGAAAGCAAAGCCGTGATTTTGGCGACGGGCGGCCATATTCATAGCTATCAGCGTTCCTCGTCGCGGCGGCGCGAAAATACTGGCGATGGTATGGCCTTGGGCTTGCAAGTCGGTGCATACTTGGCCGATATGGAGCTGGTGCAATTCCACCCATCGGGCATGATCTTCCCGCATGAATTGGCTGGAACCTTGGTGACTGAAGCGGTGCGTGGCGAGGGCGGGCGACTGTACAATCGCCATGGTGAACGTTTTATGCAGCACTACGACCCTGAACGCATGGAATTATCGACCCGTGATCGGGTGGCTTTAGCCAATTACACCGAAATTATTGAAGGCCGTGGTACTGAGCATGGCGGGGTTTGGCTCGATATTAGTCATATTCCAGCAAGCTTAATCCACGAGCGCTTGCCACGCATGGTTGAGCAATTTCAGGCGGTTGGGGTGGATATTACTCGCGAAGCCATGCAAATTGCGCCAACTGCCCATTATTCGATGGGTGGCTTGCAGGTCGATCCCTTCAGCCATGCCACCAATGTGGCTGGGTTATATGCGGCAGGCGAGGTTACGGCTGGCGTGCACGGGGCCAATCGGCTAGGTGGCAATAGTTTGGCCGAAATTCTGGTGTTTGGGCGGATTGCTGGCCAGCATGCTGGCGAATATGTGCGCCAACACAGCGAACAAAGCCTGCATGAAACCCAAATGCAAGCCGCCGCTGAGCGTTTGGCTTGGGCCAGCCAACAATCAGGAGCCGTCCAACGCAGCTTAATCGACCAATTGCAACAGCTGGTTTGGCATGGCGCTGGCGTGGTACGCAACGAACAAACGCTCGAAGCCAGCCTTGATCAACTGCATACGCTGCGCTTTCAAGCTCAACAACACTCGGTTGGCACAGCCGATATCGCTGCAACTTTAGATTTACAATCGATGTTATTGACTGCAGAAGCCACAATTTTAGCGGCCTTGATGCGCCCCGAAAGCCGTGGTGCGCATCAACGTAGCGATTACCCCGCGACTGATCCGCTCTGGCAGCGCACAATCGTGATTAAGCCCTATCGTGATGAACACGAACGCTTGCGGCTGCAACTGGATACCCAATTAATTCCCACTGCCAGCGAGCAAGTGCAAGCGGCCTTCAATTATCAAGAATATAGTATGGCTGGACGTTTGGTTGAATAGTTGGGTTTGGGCCACAAAGGCAATGAAGTGAAGCTTTTGACTGTTGATTGGATTTTTTCCTCACCTCCTAACCCCCTCCTTTCAAGGGTAGGT